>NZ_JBEWSZ010000005.1 GCF_040537815.1 Mesorhizobium shangrilense | reverse complement strand
GCTTACGCGGCTCTCTTGAATTTCGCGGAGGGCAGTTGTAGAAGCGAACTTCTTCGTCGCCAGCGGCGCGCCGCCCTCGTTGTTGAGGCGTATATAGTCGCCACCCCGACAAACTGTCAACACTGATTTCGAAGTTTTTGAACTTTTTGCGACAGAAATCTCAGCACCCGCTTTTTCGGTAGCCGACTGCCCCAGCGGAATGTGGATAACATGGCCGGGCAGCCCCGAAGGAGCCCTATTGCCGCCGCATTGGGGTTCGACACCGAGCCTAACGAAGCAGGCGCTGCACCGTCCGCGCGAGCACCCCTTCAGGAGCCTTTATATAGAGGACGCCGCGCGTCCTTTATAAGAGCGCTTCAGCAAGGGAGTAAGCGAGACGAATTCGATCGAGGGCCGGCGCTTCGTTGACTTCATCAGCCGTGACAGGCAAATGTCATGGCCACAACAAAAGCGACAAGCCGTTCCGCCTGGGGAAGAAGCAGCCTTTCTGGATGCCAGACACGGAAGATGTCATAGCCGCACTCGGCAATGAGCCGCCGCTGATCGCGGACGGTCGCAGCGGTCCGCCGGACCGCCGCGAGGTTTCGGCGCGTTGGCTGTCAGGCACCTTTCTTACTGGCGTGACCTCCAGCGTCCTCATGGGCGTTGCGCTGTTCGCGGCCCTTGACGGTCGGCAGCAGTTGGCGACGCCGCCCGAGATCGCCGAACTGATCAGCCTCGCCAACAGTGACGATTCCGGCGAGATCGCCAAGACCACCCGACTTGTCGCGCCGCGCCAGATTGCCAAGGCCAAGGACCGCCGGCGCATGGAAGTGTCGATGGTGACCAAGGTCGGTGACCGCGACGTCATCCACACCATGCCTTTCGTGCAGATCAAGATGTCGCTGGCTGCCGGGCACACGACCAACCGCCCCTACCCGCCTTTCGACCCGATGCAGGTGTTTGGCGACGGCAGCGACGACAACGCCGGCCAGCCGGCCACATCGACCGCCACCGCCGGCCAGATCTACGGCGCCAAGGTCGAGAGCGAGATGAGCCTGAAGACGGTCGATTTTCCGATCGAGACGGCGGCTTTCGACGAAAAGAGCGACCTTTCCGCCGACGAGGTGGAAAAGGTGGTGCGCGAGACCGGCACCGACCTCGGCGACGGCGCCATCCAGGTCGCCTCCTTGCACTATGTCGACCCGCAGCGCTTCGGCGATCAGCTCAGCCAGAGCATAGCCGGTTCCTATGATGTGAAGATCGTGCCGGAAAATGTGTCGGTGGCGCCGCGCGCCGCCACCGATGACCAGGCGCCGGCCTTCGCTGAGGAAATCATTCCCTTCACCAAGGACCTCGACATCACCGAGGCCTTCGCCGATTCCGGCTATACCGGCGACGACGCCACCGGGATGGCCGAGGCGATCAGCAAACTGCTGAATGCCCCGGCGTTGAAAGCCGGGACCGTGCTGCGCGTAGGGCTCGAGGTGCATGGCGATGCCGCCAAGGTCGTTCGCACCAGTGTCTACAACAAGACCCAGCACATCGTGACCATCGCGCTCAACGATCGCGGCCAGTATGTGCCGGCGCAGGAGCCGGACCCCAATCCCGAATTGCTGACGGCGTTCGACGATTCGTCCGCACCGGTGGTGGTGCGCGGTAACCTGCCCAACATCTATGACGGCATCTACCGCGCCGCCTATTCCTACGGCATGTCGAAGGCGATGACGCAGCGGCTGATCAAGCTGTTGGCGTCCGATGTCGACTTCCAGTCCAGGCTCAGTCCCGCCGATCGCCTCGAAGTGCTGTTCTCGCAGCCGGATGGCGACGACCAGACCTCCGACGATTCCGAGCTCCTTTACGTTTCGGCGACCTTCGGCGGCACGACGCGCAACTTCTACCGTTTCCAGATGCATGACGGCGGAACCGATTATTTCGACGAGAATGGCTCGAGCGCCGAACAGTTCCTGCTGCGCAATCCCTTGCCGAATGGCCGGTTCACCTCGGGCTTCGGTGCACGCAAGCATCCGATTCTGGGTTACGTGCGCATGCATACCGGCACGGACTGGGCGGCTCCCATCGGAACGCCGATCATTGCCGCCGGCAACGGTGTCATCGAGAAGGCCGGCTGGGCCGGTGGCTATGGCAAGCAGATCATGATCCGCCATGCCAATGGCTACGAGACCTCCTACAACCACCAGAGCGCTTTCGCCAAAGGCATCGAAGTGGGCGTGCGCGTTCGCCAGGGCCAGGTCATCGGCTATCTCGGCCAGACGGGTCTTTCCACCGGACCGCATCTTCACTACGAACTGATCGTCAACGGCACCAAGGTCGATTCGATGCGCGTGCGCCTGCCGGTCGGCAAGGTGCTGAAGGGCGACGACCTTGTCGCCTTCAAGCGCGAGCGCGAACGCATCGATGATTTGCTCAAGCAGCAGGACAGCGATTCGCTGAAGGTCGCGAGCGCCAAGATAGAAGGCTGAAGCCGCTTCAGCCTCGCGGATCCGCCGCGCGGCGCGACCACGGCAGGGCTTGGCCGGAAACAGTCATCCACGTAATGACCGCCGAAAGCAGGCAGAGCAGCGCGGTCACCGACGCGACCGCCGAAAAGGCTGCGTCGCTTGCCGCAAGCCTTGCCGCATCGAGTGCCGGAGCAAGCCCGGCCGGCGCCGGTTCGCCAAAGCCTGGAACGCCGGGCGTGGCATTTCCATCGAGTGCATTCGCGTAGACCCAGGCGGCAAGCGATCCCATTGCCGCCACGGCAATCAGGCCTCCGATTCGCGAGACGGCATTGTTGATGCCGGACGCAGCCCCCGTATCCTTGTCTTCCACTGCGGTCATGATCGCGGTCGACAGCGGCGAGACGACCAGCGCCATGCCCAACCCCATCAACGCCATCAGCGGGAACGCCCCGGTCCAGAAATTGCGGATGCCGGCATGGGTCAGCAAGGCAAGACCGGCAAAGGCGATGGCGACGATCAGACTGCCGCAGGCTATGGGGAAACGCGGCCCGATCCTGTCGGACAGCTGCCCGACGAGCCCCGACAGAAGCGCAATGCAAGCCGACAGCGGCAGGAAGATGAAGCCGACCTCGGCCGTGCTCAACCCCCAAGCGGCGATCAGCAGCATCGGCAGGTAGAACAGATTGGCCGACAGCGCGAAGTAGAGAAAAAAGGTCGCGACATTGGCGCCGACGAATGCTCGGATGCGAAACAGCGAAAGATCGATCATCGGTTCGCGCTGCCGGCGTTCGAAGACGATGAACGCGATGAGCAGCACCATGCCGGTGGCAATACTCGGCCCCGACATGTGCCCCTCGCCCTTGGCGCTCATCGAGGTCAACCCGTAGGCGAGCGCGCCGAACGCCAGCGTTGCGAGCGCGGCGCCGCCGAGATCGATATTCCGTTTCTGCACCGGCGCGTCGGCTGGAATCTTGGTGACCAGAAGATAGATCGAGATAAGGCCGAGCGGCAGGTTGATCGCGAAGATCGCTCGCCAGATGCCGTCGCCAAAGGCTGACAGGACAAGACCGCCGAGCACGGGACCAAGGGCCGTGGTCAGCGCCGAAGCCGCCGCCCAGATGCCGATCGCCCGGCCGCGTTCATTCTTCGGGTAGGCCTTGGCGATGATGGCGAGGCTGCCCGGCACCATGATCGCGGCGCCAATGCCCTGGATGGCGCGAAACGCTATGAGGATTCCAGGGTTCGGCGCCACCGCGCAGGCAAGCGACGACGCTATGAACAAGGCAATGCCGGCGACGAAGGCGCGGCGCAGGCCGAACCGGTCGCCGGCCGCACCGCCGGCGAGGATCAGCGCCGAAAGCGTCAGCGCATAGGCGTTGGAAATCCATTGCGCCTCGGCAAGGCTGGCGCCGAGATCGACACGGATCGCCGGCATGGCGATGGCCAGGATCGAACCGTCGATGAAGCCGAGCGCGGACGCCAGGATCGCCGCGATCAGCACGAAGCGCCGCTGCGATTGCGGACAGAACGTGCCATTGGTGACCGGGCTGGTCAGCGGGACGGCGGCGGCTTCATCGGGTGAATGCATGGAACCCTGCTTAGACCGTCGATGCGCCGCCAACAACCGGCCAGCAGCTTGCCGTCATTGAAACCAGCCGCTTCGTCGTGCCCTATCCGGGTGCAAACGGCGGTAGTCATGCTAAGCTTTTGGACAATCGCCAGCGGGGAGACATCGATGAAGCGTCCACTCGAAGCATCGGCGGAGGGACGCGGCCGGATCGTCGGCATCACCGACGGGGTGTTCGCCATCGCGCTGACCCTGATCGTTCTCGAGATCAGGGTGCCGGCGCATGAGGCAATCCATTCAGAACACGATCTGCTTGCCGCGATCGCCGCACTGGCGCCCCGCTTCCTGACCTATGCGCTCAGCTTCCTGACCCTGACCATCTTCTGGTTCGGCCAGCAGGCGCAGCATGGGCTCATCGCAAAGTCCGACCGGCGGCTGGCGACGCTCAACCTTTGTTTTCTGGCGTTCATCGCCCTGCTGCCGTTCTCGACCGACCTGCTGGCTGACTTCCTCGACTACAGGACCGCCGTACTCGTCTACTGGCTCAATCTCTTGATGCTCGGTGTCACCCTGTTCGCCAGTTGGCGCTATGCGGAGAAGAACGGCTTTGTGGCGGAAGATGTCGACGCTGAAACGAGGCGCACGGTCTATCTGCGCATCGTCAAGGCGCAGATCCTATGGGCGGTCGGCGCCGCACTCTGCCTGATCAACCCGTTGCTCAGCATCGGCTTCATTCTGGTCGTGCAGTTGATCTATGCTGCTGCGCTGCGCGGCTCATTGCTGCGCAACGTCATCGGCTGAAGGTCCGCCAACGAATTCCACGGTAACGCCTGGCGATACCAGCTTGGCGAGTTCGCGCGCGTCCCAGTTGGTCAGCCGCACGCAGCCATGGCTTTCGGTCTTGCCGATCTTCGACGGCTCGGGCGTGCCGTGGATGCCGTAGGTCGGCTTGTCGAGCGCGATCCAGACCGACCCGACCGGTCCGTTCGGGCCCGGAGGAATGGTCAGGATCTTGTCGTTCTGGCCCTGTTTGAAATTGATGTTCGGGTTGTAGGTATAGTTCGGGTCGAGCGCAATGCGCGACACGGCGTGGATGCCGGTGGGCGACGGCGTGTCGGCCGAGCCGATGGTCGCGGGATAGGCTGCGACCATCTTGCCGCCCGCATCGTAGGCGTACACTTCTTTCTTGGTCTTGTCGGCGACGATGCGCGCGACTGGCGTCGAGACCAGCTTGCCGAAATTGGCGACCTTGACGATCGTGCCGGGACGGTTGAAGTCGAGGCCCTTGTTGATCGACTTGAGATAGTTCTCGTCCATGTGGAAGCGCTCCGCCAGCGCCTCGGTGACAGAGGTGTAGCACATGCAGTTGAGCTGCGCCTTCTGGCTGTAATCTTCCGGGATCGACGCCACATAGGGACCGGCCACGTCCTCGGGCGTAATCGTATAGGAAGCAAAGGCATCGCCGCCGGACTGCGCCAATGCGGCCTGGATGCCGACAGAATCAGTCGACTTCAGGTTGGTGCCATTGATCTGGTTGTAGGCGGCGAGCGCCTTGTCGACATTCGAACCGAACCGTCCGTCGATGACGCCTGGCGAAGCACCGCCGCGATCGAGCAGCACCTGCAGACCGGCGACATCCTGGCGTGCGCCAAGCGAAAGTGAGGGATCGACAGCGGTCTTGCCACCAACATTGGGCGGCAGGGCGGTTTGGTCGGTCGTCGGCGCGGTTGGCACCGCCGGCTGAACCGGCTCTATCGAAGCTTCGTTGAGCGGCTGACGCTTGACCGTGTCCGGCTTGGCGATGCTCGGTTTAACGGGCTGCGGCGCATCCGGATAAGTGTTGCGGTAGCTCCCGTCATCCTGCGGCGCCGGCGGATAGGCATTCGCGGAATTGTCGCCATAGGGATCGTCTTGATCCGCCGGCGGCAGGATCACCCGGCCCTCCCCGTCCAACCGCTGACGGCGCGAGCGCGGCGTGGCGTCGGGATTGTCGAGATAATAGCCATCGTCATCCGTCACCGGGCCAAGGTTGCGGTCTGCCTGGTCGCGGTCGCGACGGAACGCGCGACCATCAAATCGCGTCTGCGGCGGCTGGATGGCGATCACCTTGCCGGTGTCCGCATCGACGATGACGCGGTTTCCCCTCGCATCGTAATAGACGTCGATGTTGCCGTTCTGGGCCACCTGGATACCGGCATCAGCGGCGCGGACGATGCGCGGCCCGCTATCCGACATCGGCGTAGCGAACGCACCGGAAGACATGAGCCCGACGGCGAGAGCCGAAAGGGTGAAGATCGTGCGGAACATGGTGGCCAAACTCTCCGGTCCGTAACTGCCGCCGCCCGGCGTTTCCCTAGGCGAACCCCTTCGCCAGCAACTCAGCATCCACCATATGGTTCCAACATGAACCGGGCATGAAGATGGCGGATTTCCGATATATTAGCGCACAGCGAAGCCCAGTTCCCTACGCGCCTGTTTCGTCAGCTTCAGCGCGACCAGGCGATGGCTCTCGCGCAGATAGTCCTTCAAGGCGTCATCATCCATACTCTGGCTTGCATGGCGCTGGATCCATTTCATGCCGCGCGAGGCAAGATAAGGTGCTGGCCGCAGGCCCGGCTGCTCCTTCAGCACATCGTAGGCGATGTCGGAGCATTTGAAGGTGACGAAAAGCTGTTTGTCGGCATCCCAGCCGCCGATCGCGAAGACCTTGGCGCCGACCTTCCAGACATGGGCTCCGCCCCATTGGACAACGTGGGTTGTCGAAGGCAGCGAGGCACAGAAGCTGTTGTAGTCGTCCAGCGTCATCCGCGCCCACCTCTTGTATGAAATGCCGCGCGTCCAGACTGGACTGGACGCGCGGCATTCTAAAGCGCGACGCGCTTCAGATCTTTGTTCTTATGCATGTCGTGGTCCCAAAACCGGTGTCACTTTTGGTCGACATGCATTGATCAGGCCGCCGCTTCGGTCGCCACAACCGTCGGCTTCGAGCGGAAATTCAACCGGTCGGACCCCGCGGTCACCTTGACGGTCGATCCGTCGAGGATTTCGCCGAGCAGGATCTTTTCCGCCAGCGGGTCCTGCAGTTCCTTCTGCATCACCCGCTTTAGCGGCCTTGCGCCATAGGCCGGATCGTAGCCCTTGGCCGCCAGCCACTCGACCGCGTCCTTGTCCAGCGACAGCGTGATCTTGCGATCGGTCAGCAGGCTTTCCAGCCGCTTGAGCTGGATCTCGACGATGCGGCCCATATCCTGCCGGCGCAGCCGGTGGAACAGGATCACCTCGTCGACGCGGTTGAGGAACTCCGGCCGGAACGACGCCTTGACGACGTTCATCACCTCGTCGCGTACGACATCGACATCCTGGTCCTCGCCGAGATTGACGAGATATTCGGCGCCGAGGTTCGAGGTCATGATGATCAGCGTGTTGCGGAAGTCGACCGTGCGGCCCTGACCATCGGTCAGGCGGCCGTCATCGAGCACCTGCAGCAGCACATTGAACACGTCCGGATGCGCCTTCTCGATCTCATCGAACAGCACAACCTGATAGGGCCGGCGCCGCACGGCTTCCGTCAGCGCACCGCCTTCCTCATAGCCGACATAGCCGGGAGGAGCACCAATCAGCCGGGAGACGGAGTGCTTCTCCATGAACTCCGACATGTCGATGCGCACCATCGCGCTCTCATCGTCGAACAGGAAGTTGGCCAACGCCTTGGTCAGTTCGGTCTTGCCGACGCCCGTCGGCCCGAGGAACATGAACGAGCCGATCGGCCGGTTCGGGTCCTGCAGGCCCGCGCGGGCTCTGCGTACCGCCTTCGAGACAGCCTGAACCGCCTCGCCCTGGCCAACGACGCGCTTGCCGATCTCGTCTTCCATGCGCAGCAGCTTGTCGCGCTCGCCCTGCAGCATCTTGTCGACCGGAATGCCGGTCCAGCGCGAGACGATATGGGCGACGTGGTCGGGAGTGACCACCTCCTCGACCATGCCAACCTTGCCGTCCTGGGCCTCGGCGTCCTTGAGCTTCTTTTCCAGCTCCGGGATCTTGCCATAGGCAAGCTCACCGGCACGCTGGAATTCACCCTTGCGCTGGGCAATGGCCAGTTCGTTGCGCGCCTCGTCGAGCTGCTTCTTGAGGTCGGCGGCAAGCCCGAGCTTCTGCTTCTCGGCCTGCCACTTGGTGGTGATCTCGGTCGATTCCTCCTCAAGGCCGACAAGTTCCTTTTCCAGGCGGACAAGCCGGTCCTTCGACGCATCGTCGGTCTCGACCTTCAGCGCCTCGCGCTCGATCTTGAGCTGCATGATGCGGCGGTCGATCTCGTCCAGCGCCTCCGGCTTGGAATCGACCTGCATGCGCAGCCGCGATGCGGCTTCGTCGACCAGGTCGATCGCCTTGTCCGGCAGGAAGCGGTCAGCGATGTAGCGGTTGGACAGCGTCGCCGCGGCCACCAGCGCCGAATCCGAGATGCGCACCTTGTGATGCTGCTCGTACTTTTCCTTCAGGCCGCGCAGGATCGAAACGGTGTCTTCCACCGACGGCTCGTCGACGAACACCGGCTGGAAGCGGCGGGCAAGCGCCGGATCTTTCTCGACATGCTTCCTGTATTCATCGAGCGTGGTGGCGCCGATGCAATGCAATTCTCCGCGCGCCAGAGCCGGCTTCAGAAGGTTGGACGCATCCATGGCGCCATCCGCCTTGCCGGCGCCGACCAGCGTGTGCATCTCGTCGATGAACAGGATGATCCCCCCGGCCGCCGAGGTGACTTCGGAGAGCACGGCCTTCAGCCGCTCCTCGAACTCACCGCGATATTTGGCGCCAGCGATCAGCGCGCCCATGTCGAGCGCCATCAGTTGCTTGTCCTTCAGCGATTCCGGCACGTCGCCGTTGACGATGCGCAGCGCCAGGCCTTCGGCGATCGCCGTCTTGCCGACGCCGGGCTCGCCGATCAAAACCGGATTGTTCTTGGTGCGGCGCGACAGCACCTGGATGGTGCGGCGGATCTCATCGTCACGGCCGATGACCGGATCGAGCTTGCCGGCGCGGGCATCGGCGGTCAGGTCGCGCGCGTATTTCTTCAGCGCGTCATAGCTCTGTTCGGCACTCGCCGAATCGGCGGTGCGGCCCTTGCGGACGTCGTTGATGACCTGGTTCAGGGCCTGCGCGGTGACGCCGGCCTTGGCCAGGATATCGGCGGTCTTGGCAGACTTCTCCATGGTCAGCGCCTGCAACAGCCGTTCGACCGTGACAAAGCTGTCGCCGGCCTTCTTGGCCAGTTCCTCGGCGGTGGAAAACACCTTGGCCAGCGGCTGCGCCAGATAGAGCTGGCCATTGCCGCCCTCGACCTTGGGCATCGCCTCCAGTGCCGTCTCGACGCCAAGCTTGACGTCGCGGACGCTGCCGCCGGCGCGCTCGATCAGCGACGCGGCCAAGCCCTCGTCATCGTCGACGAGAACTTTCAGGATGTGTTCGGGAGTGAATTGCTGGTGATTGCGCGAGAGCGCCATCGTCTGTGCGGACTGGATGAAGCCGCGCACGCGCTCTGAGTATTTCTCAAGGTTCATATCTGTCTCCTTCCATCACCGGCCCGCTTTGCGGCACCGGATCAGATTGTGGTGACGGATCCGCTCATTCGAGCCGGATCCAGTTGACGCTGATATGGTGCGCAAATCACGGTCCCTCAAGACTGCAGGCGCATGATATTCCATGCCCGCGCAAACAAAAACGGCGGAGATTTCTCTCCGCCGCTCGATAGTCCAAAATTGTCCGATCAGTTCTCGACGGTGACCGCCGTCGGTTCCGCATCGGCGCCTTCGGTCGGCGCTGCACCGGCCTCGCCGGCGGCTGCATTGTCGTCACCGCCGCCCGCCTGGTCGGCGCTGACACGCGGACGGCGTGGACGCCTTGGGCGGCGCACGGCGCCGGTTTCGGCAGCCGCCTCGTTCAGTTCCGCCTGGGCGGCAAGAGCTGCCGGTGAAAAATTATCGAACTGCGGTGCGGGCTCCGGCACGGAGACAGGTTCCGCGACAGGCGCGGCCTCCGCCTGCACAGGCGCATCATTGCGCCGGTTCTGTTCGCCGCGCTGATCACCTTGCTCGCGCTGACCATTCTGGCCATAGCCGCCATTGGGGCGGCGATCACGATGGCGCCCGCCATTGTTGTCACGCCCGCCATTGCCGCGGCCGTTTTCCGGATTCAATGCCAGTTCAGCCGGCGTGCCTTCGATCACCGGCTGGGGACCGGCGCCATGATTGACCACGGGAGAGGAGGTGTCGGTGACATTGCTGTTGTTGCCACCATTGTCGAACTCATCACGATCCTCATCGCCGTCATCATCAAAATCGTCGCGATTCTGCTGGACGTTCTGGATCGGCATCTGCGCCTGTGCGGCAGCGATGATGCGATTGTAGTGTTCGGCGTGCTGGAGATAGTTTTCCGCCATGACCCGGTCGCCGGAGCTTTGCGCATCACGGGCAAGGGTGGCGTATTTTTCGGCGATCTGCTGAGCCGATCCGCGGATCTTCACGTCCGGGCCGTTGCTCTCGTAGTTGCGCGTCAGGGGATTGGGCCCTTTGCGGTTGTTGTTGTTATTATTGTTATTGTTGCCACCGCCGCCGCCATTGTTGTTGCGACCGCGCATGCGCCTGTTCTGCTGTTGGGGCCTCATCAAACTCTCTTCATTTTGAAATTTTCGAAAGACTCTTCACGGACGGAGGCGCTCATGCAGCCAACCGTTTCGTTTCTTCACCGGCGTTCGCCCGCATCGATTGCGTTGGCGCCACGTGTCATCCTGTTCCGGTTACATCACTTGCCGGACGATTCCCGCACGAAGCTTGGCGTCGTTTGCGCAAGAAGGCAGCTATTTCTAAGGAAGACCGAATCGCTAAGAGCACTGCCTGCTTCGTCTCATCCGGTTAAGGCGACCCTAGCCGCATTCCCCGGCATTGCCAAGCGCTTTTTTTGCACCGCATCAGGGCTTTCACAGTTCGAAGACCAGAACCCTGTCATTTCCACCGAGGTCGCAAAACGCCCCCGCCAACCTGTAGCCGGCGGCGGAGAATATTTCCGTAACCTCGTTGCGTTGCGTATGGCCGAACTCGACCGCGACCCTACCTTCAGCTTCCAGAAAACCCGCAGCCTCCGCTGCTATGATCCGGTAGGGACCAAGACCATCCACGCCGCCATCAAGGGCCAGGCGAGGATCGAAATCGCGGACCTCGTCCTGCAGATTTTCGATATCTTCAGATGGTATGTAGGGAGGGTTTGCGGCAATTACATGGTACCGGCCGGAAACTTTTGCGAACCAGTCGGATCTGAGTGCCTTGAACCGGCTGGCGAAACCCAATCTTTCCGCATTGCGGCTTGCTGTCGCCAGCGCCCCCTCCGAAACATCGACGCCGGTCGCGATGGCCTCGGGAACGGCCGACAGCAGCGCCAGCGCGACGGCGCCTGTACCGGTTCCCAGGTCGAGGATGCGGCATGCGCCTTCTCTTGCTGTTGCCTTGGCGAAAGGCAGCACTGCCTCGACCAGCGTTTCGGTATCCGGCCGTGGCTCCAGCGTCTCCGGCGACAGCGACAGCCGCAGCCCGTAGAATTCGCGATAGCCGAGGATGCGATGCACCGGCTCTCCGGAGGTCCGCCTCTTCAGGGCAGCGTCAATCTCGGCAATCGCCCTGGGATCCACGGTCCGCATGGGATCCGCAATGGCCTGCGTGCGGGTCGTGCCGGAGAAATGCTCGACGATCAGCCTGGCGTCGAGATTCGGACTGTCCAGCGCTGCGGCGTCCAGGCGCGCCCGCGCCGCTCGCAGCAACGGCCCCAGCGCCTCCGGCAGATGATCAGCCATCGATGCCGATATCGGCGAGCAGCTTCGACTGGTGATCGGCAAGCAGCGCGTCGATGATTTCGTCGAGCTCGCCCATCATCACCCGGTCGAGCTTGTAGAGCGTCAGGTTGATGCGGTGGTCGGTGACCCGGCCCTGCGGAAAATTATAGGTGCGGATGCGCTCCGAGCGATCGCCCGAACCGACCTGCAACTTGCGCGATTCGGAGCGCTCCTCGTCCGCCTTGCCGCGTTCGAGGTCATAGAGCCGCGCCCGCAGGATCTGCATGGCTTTCGCCCGGTTCTGATGCTGCGACTTCTCCGCCTGCACCACCATGATGCCGGTTGGCAGATGGGTGATGCGGACAGCCGAATCCGTGGTGTTGACGTGCTGGCCGCCGGAACCCGAAGCACGCATCGTGTCGATGCGGATGTCCTCGGCCCTGATATCGATGTCGACTTCTTCCGCTTCCGGCAGCACAGCAACCGTCGCCGCCGACGTGTGGATGCGCCCGCTGGCCTCCGTCGCCGGCACACGCTGCACGCGGTGAACGCCGGACTCGAATTTCAGATGGGCAAAGACGCCCCTGCCGGAGATGGTGGCGATGATTTCCTTGAAGCCGCCAGCATCGCCATCGCTGGCTGATACCGTCTCGAAACGCCAGCCGCGCTCCGCAGCGTAGCGCTCATACATCCGAAACAGGTCTCCGGCGAAGAGGGCGGCTTCGTCACCACCGGTGCCGGCGCGGATTTCGAGAATGGCGTTCTTGTCGTCGGCGGCATCCCTGGGCAACAGCAGGATCTGGATGTCCTTCTGCAATTGCTCGATGCGCTCCTCGACCTCGGGCAGGTCAGCTTCGGCGAGCGCGCGCATCTCGGCGTCAGTGCCCTTGTCGGCAAGCATCGCTTCGAGGTCGGCCTGCTCATGTTCGGCCGAGCGCAGCGCCCGGACCTTGGCGACCATGTCCTGGATCTCGGCATATTCCGATGCCATCTTCACATAGGCATCGGCCGCCGGCCCGGCCGACATCTGCGCTTCGAGCATCTCGAAACGCTTGACGACTTGATCCATGCGGTCCCGGGGCAGGTTGATCATGATGAAATGCTATAGCGGAATGGAGCGGTCGTCGGCAAAGGCATGCAGCAGCGCCCGCATCGGCAGCCCCTGGGCTGGCGCCATGAGGTTGTCGTCGAAGAAAGCCTTCAGTTCATCCAGCGGCAGTTCCGTTAGCATCGCCTTGACCGGCCCGATCGAGGCCGGCGACATCGAGATCGAACGGTAGCCGAGGCCGATCAGCGCCATCGCCGAGATCGGCTTGCCGGCGAGTTCGCCGCACAGCGTCACCGGCGTGTGGTTGCGCACGCCGGCATCGGCGATCTGCTTGAGCACGCGCAGGAACGGCGTCGACAGCGTGTCGAACCGGTCGGACAATTGCGTGTTGCCGCGATCGACGGCCATGACGAACTGGAACAGATCGTTCGAACCGACCGAGACGAAATCGACCGCCTGCATCAACTCATCGAGCTGGAACAGCAGCGAGGGCACTTCCAGCATGGCGCCAAGCTTGAGGCTGGTTGGCAGATGATGGGCGAAGCGCGACAGGTGCCGCACTTCGCGGTCGATGATCTCGCGCGCCCTGGCGATCTCGCCGAGCTCGGTCACCATCGGCAGCATCAGCTTGAGCTCGCGCCCGCCGCAGGCCTTGAGCAAGGCGCGAATCTGGGTCCTGAGCAGACCCGGCCGGTCGAGCGTCAGGCGGATCGCCCGCCAGCCGAGCGCCGGGTTCTCCTCCTGGATGGAACCCTTGAAGTAGGGCAGCACCTTGTCGCCGCCGATGTCGATGGTGCGGAAAGTGACCGGCTTGCCCCGCGCCGCGTCGAGCACGTCGCGATAGAGCTTTTCCTGGGCTTCGGCGCGAGGGAACGTCGATGCCACCATGAACTGCAGCTCGGTGCGGAACAGGCCGATGCCGGCCGCACCGGCCTCGGCCAGTTGCGGCAGGTCGACGGCGAGACCCGCATTCATCAACAGATCGACCTGCACGCCGTCCTTGGTCACCGACGGCTTCTTGCGCAGTTCGCGGTAGACTTCCTGCCGGCGCGCGCGGAAGCGGACCTTTTCGGCGTAGGCCGCTTCTAGGTCCGGCTGCGGACGCAGATGGATCGTGCCTTCTTCTCCGTCGACGATGATCGCATCGCCGTTTTCCGCCATGGAAACGGCGCCCTTCATCTGGCCGGCGACCGGAATGCCCATGGCGCGCGCCACGATGACGACGTGGCTGGTCGCGGCACCGTCCTCCAGCACCACGCCACGCAGCTTGTCCCTGGGGTAGTCGAGCAGTTCGGCGGCGCCCATCGAGCGAGCGACGAGAATGGCGTCCTTCGGCAATGAAGCCGCGACATCATCCGGCCCGCGTCCCATCAGCTGGCGCAGCAGCCGGTTGGCAAGGTCGTCGAAATCGCTCATCCGCTCGCGCAGATAGGGGTCGGTCATGTGCAGCATGCGCGCGCGCATGTCGCTTTGCACTTTCTCCACGGCTGCCTCGGCTGTCAGGCCGTTGCGGATCGCCTCCTCCAGCCGGCGCACCCAGCCGCGATCGTTGGCGAACATGCGATAGGCTTCCAGCACCTGGCGATGCTCGCCCTCGAAGGCAACGTCGCGGCGCTCCAGCATGTCGTCGATGGAAAGCCTGAGCGAGCCGAGCGACGTTTCAAGCCGGCGGACTTCTTCCTCGCTGTCCTCATTGAACAGGTTGGTGACGACGATGCGCGGCTCGTGCAGCACGACATGGCCAAGGCCGACGCCTTCGTTGAAGGACAGGCCAGTGAAGCTCACGGGGCGGCGCAGGTCGAGTTCGAGGCCGGGCCGGGTCAATCGAGCCAGGTCGCCGGTGGCGATCATCTCGGCGATGACCATCGCCGTCGTTTCCAGCGCCTCGACCTCATCGTCACGGTAGTGGCGCATTGTCTTGTTCTGGACAACCAGCACGCCCAGCGTGCGCCCTGCCCTCAGCACCGGCACGCCAAGGAAGGAATTGTAGATCTCTTCCCCGGTCTCCGGCAGATAGGCGAAGGCCGGATGTTCCTGCGCATTGGAAAGGTTCAGTGGTCGCGCGCTGGCCGCGATGGTGCCGACCAGGCCTTGCCCCAGCCGCAATTGCGCCAGGTGGACTGCGTTCGGATTCAAGCCTTCGGTGGCATAGAGTTCAAGCACGGAATCGGCGCGCAGCACGTAGAGCGAGCAGACTTCGGCGACCATGTTGGAGGCGATGTCGCGCACGATCCGGTCAAGCCGCTCCTGCGGCTCCAGCGGCTCTTGCATGAGCTCGCGGAGCCGTTTCAGCAAAACGCGCGGGCCACTGGCCGTATCACGCATCGCGGCTTCTTCTCCAATGGGTTTAGAGCCAGTGCAGCTTCCCTGCGCACCGGCACAAACGCAACAACTGACTCAAGTCCTGCTACTGCTTATCCAGACCGTAGACGGAATGCAAAGTGCGAACCGCAAGTTCGGTGTAAGGACCGTCAATCAGGATCGAAATCTTGATCTCGGAAGTCGTGATGGCGCGAATATTGATCGACCGGTCAGCCAACGCCTTGAAAGCAGTGGCGGCGACGCCCGCATGGCTGCGCATGCCGATGCCGATGACAGAAACCTTCGACATGCCGGCTTCCGACTGCACGACGTCGTAGCCGATCGAGGCTTTCAGGCGCTCAAGCACGGCAAGCGCCTTGTCGACGTCGCCGGACGGCACGGTGAAGGTCATGTCGGTCAGCTTACCGTCCTCGGAAATGTTCTGGACGATCATGTCGACATTGATGTTGGCCTCGGCCAGCGGCCCGAAGATGCCGGCCGCGACGCCCGGGCGGTCGCCGACACGGCGCAGCGAAATCTGCGCTTCGTCCTTGGCATAGGCAATTCCGGTGACGACCTGCTGTTCCACGATCTCTTCCTCGTCGCAAATGAGCGTTCCCGGAGGATTGAGCAAATCCCCCATTCCGGGCGCATCGGGATCGTCGAAGGACGACCGCACGAAAGTACGCACCCTGTGCACCATGGCAAGCTCGACCGAACGCACCTGCAATACCTTGGCGCCGAGCGAGGCCATTTCAAGCATTTCTTCGAACGAGATCTTGGCCAGCCGCCGCGCCTTGGGCTCGATGCGCGGATCGGTGGTGTAAACCCCGTCGACGTCGGTGTAGATGTCGCAGCGATCGGCCTTGACCGCCGCCGCGATGGCGACAGCACTTGTATCGGAGCCGCCACGGCCAAGCGTGGCGATGCGATTGTCGGGGCCGATGCCCTGGAAGCCGGCGATGACAGCCACCTGCCCTTCGCCGAAGCGCTTGATCAGGAAAGCGCCGTCGATGTCGAGGATGCGGGCCGCGCCATGCGCGTTGTCGGTCTTGATCGGAATCTGCCAGCCCTGCCAGGAACGGGCATGCACGCCCATGTTCTGCAAGGTGATCGCCAGAAGACCAGCCGTGACCTGTTCGCCGGAAGCGACGACCGCGTCATATTCGCGGGCGTCGTGCATCGGCGAGGCTTCGCGCGCCCAGCCCACCAGCTCATTGGTCTTGCCGGCCATCGCCGAAACAACCACCGCCACCTCATGGCCGGCGTCAACCTCGCGTTTGACGTGGCGCGCCACATTGCGGATGCGGGCGATGTCGGCGACGGAGGTTCCGCCGAATTTCATCACGATGCGCGCCATGGAAGCGAAATGCCTTTGACTGAATGCCGGACCCCAGCCCAAAAGCGGAATCCCGAAACAAGGGAAGGATACGTCGGGCTCACGCCAGCCGTAGAATGCGCGGCCTCCTTAGCCAAAACAGGAACCATTCGCAAGGACCGTGGGCGAGCAGCGGCAATCCGCGATTTGCCGACACCGATTGCCGCGCCTTGGCCAGGCTGTGGATAACGACTTTTTGATGCGCGGCGGCAATCGCGGCTTTGTCGGCATCCACTCCTGGCTGGAAACTGTTGCCTTGACTTTCATCTCCCTACGCCCGACTTCCTAACCCACCAGAGCGCGGTCAGCCGAAGCGGCATCCGGTTTGCTGATCGCGCTCCGACATGTTTGACCCGCCGGAGACCATTGATGCCAGAGCCCCGACGATCGACGATCGATGCCGGAGAAGTGGAGCGCTTCTCGGCCCTTGCAGCGGAATGGTGGAATCCGAGCGGCAAATTCCGCCCGCTGCACAAGTTCAACCCGGTTCGGCTCTCCTACATCCGCGACCAGGTGGCTGAGCGTTTTGGCCGCGATCCACGCGCGGCCAGGCCGTTCGAGGGCCTGCGCATCCTGGATATCGGCTGCGGCGGCGGCTTGCTGTGCGAGCCGATGGCGCGGCTTGGCGCCGAAGTGGTCGGCGCCGACGCATCCGCCACCAACATCGAAGTGGCCAGGCTGCACGCTGCTGAAGCCGGGGTGACCGTCGATTATCGCGCCACGACAGCCGAGGATTTGGCCGACGCCGGTGAAAAATTCGATGTCATCCTCAACATGGAAGTCGTCGAGCATGTCGCCGACATCGACCTGTTCGTGGCCAAGTGCGGCGAGATGGTGCGGCCCGGCGGCATCATGTTCGTGGCCACCATCAACCGGACGCTGAAGGCGCTGGGACTGGCCATCATCGGCGCTGAATATGTGCTGCGCTGGCTGCCGCGCGGCACCCACCAGTTCGGCAAGCTGGTGCGGCCGGAGGAACTCGAAAGAGCGCTTGGCGGTGCCGGCCTCACCATCATCGACCGTTCCGGCGTCACCTACAGTCCGCTTGCCGACCGCTGGCACCGGTCGAAAGACATGGACGTCAACTACATGGTGCTGGCGGAGAAGAGCTCCGTCTGAGCATCAGGCCTTCTGGCTTTGCGCCTTGGTGGTGATGAACACGCCAGCGGTGATGATCACCGCGCCGGACCAGGTCAGCAGATGATAGTGCTCGCCCAGGAAGATCGTGCCTGAAAACAGGCCGACGGCGGCCGCCACATAGCCGATCTGGCTGAGATAGACGGGCCCGCCGACCGCTTGCAGCCGGAAGAAGAAGGCGAACATCGCCGAGGCCGACGCCACCTGCGCGACGACGACCAGCGGCACCGCGCCCAAGGCTCCAAGTGAGCCGCCGCCCTGCAAGGTCAGGATGCCGATGAGGAGCATCGCCCCCGACGCCAGGTGGCTGCCGACGGCCAGTTCGATCGGGCCGGTGCCTTCAGGCCAGTCGATGGTGCGGTAGATATTGCCGGCGGCAAGGCTGACCGGGATCAGCAGGCCCATCGCCACCCAGAACAGATCGGCTGGCTGGCCGGCCTCGCCACGTGTCACCGCCACCATGACCGCGCCGACGAAGCCTACGGCGATGCCGATGACGCCAAGCATGTTGGGTCGCCGGACGCCGAGCAGGATCGAAAACACCAGCGTGATCACCGGCGACAGCGTGAACATGATGCCGGTGTAGCCGGCGCCAAGATGCGGAATGGCCGAAAACATCAAGAGGTTGGGAGCGGCGTAGGACACCGCCGCGGTGATGAAGAAATAGCGTAATTTGTGTGGGGTGAGCCCGATCCGCTGTCCGCGCAACAAGAGAGCGCCCAAAAGCACGCCACCGGCGCCGGCCGAGATGATGAAAGCCCAGGCCATGGCGGAAACGCCGGCCGCCGTCGCCAGCTTGCCGAACGGCAGCGTCAGGCCGAGCAGGCCGCCGGTGACCACCAGCAGGCCGAGCGCCGAATCCCAGAGAAATTTCATCGGATGTCCAGTCGTCGATATGGCGCTCGGCCACGTTGTATCCTAGAGTAAGATAACGCAAAGATTCTTAACGTCAAGATATTTAATGGTGAGATAGATGGATCGCGCGGCAAAAGCGGTCGAACAGTGGAACAGAGAGCGCCCGGACCTCGATGTTTCTCCCATGGCCGTGCTCGGGCGCCTGAACGAGGCCGCCTCGCTCATTGCGCGAGACCGGCTCGCTCCACTGTTCGCCAGATTCGGCCTGCAACCGGGGGAATTCGATGTGCTGGCAACGCTGCGCCGGTCGGGAGCGCCCTACGCGCTGACCCCGACCGCGCTCTACGAAGCGACGATGGTGACATCAGGCGCCATGACCAACCGGCTCGACCGCCTGGAAAAAGCCGGATTGACCCTGCGCGGCCCACACCCCAATGACCGGCGCGGCATTGTCGTGCAACTGACCGAGAAAGGTCTCGCGCTGATCGACGAGGCCCTGACCGCCCACGTCGCCAACGAGCACGAAATCCTCGCCGGTCTGACCCGAGCAGAGCAGGAAACGCTCTCTCGCCTGCTTGAAAAGTTGATAGCGAGTGCGGTCTGAACGGTCCGGCATAGGGCCGGCCGGGAAAGGAAGAGTCAGTTCGGCTGGTCAGAAGCTCTTTCGGCATCCTTCCGCCCTAAGACCCTCCGATGCCGCCATCGCATGACCGAAACCATCATGTCCGCAAGCCAAGCCGGAGCGTCCAGCTGGAGCAAGGCATCGCGGGCGCCGGCGATCTCCCGGGCACTGAATTCTGCATTGGAATAGTCAGAACGCTCCTGTCTGGCTTCGACCCATCGGCGGATACTTTCCCCCTCCGGCAGTTTCGCCGCGAAGGCCAGTTCGCGGCGCATGCAGACTCGCTCCACCCGGTCGCGCAACTCCTGCTCGTAGCCAATCCCCCACTGGTGGAGACGCGCATGCGTCGCCTCATGCACGATCGCACCGGCCACCTGCTCGGTCGTCGTGTACTCGCCCAGAACGAATCGCTCATCGAACTCGCAAGTCGATGTCGAATTCACGAACCGACCTGCCGCACCGGCAATGGTCGTGACCCAGATCCGCTTGAGATCACGGACCACGCGCCTGTACCGGACGGGGTCGAAATCCCTTATCAGTTGGAGTGCTGCGGCAACCTTATCCGGAGCTTCATTGCCTTTGTGTTTGCTAAAAACGATCACCATCCCGCTGATCGTCTGCTTGGCACTTGCCTTGATGGCCAGCCAATTGAAAATGTCTTGCAACACGCTTGAAAAAGGTCGCCGTTCAGCTTTTTTGAACCCGCGCGACTTGGTCATGAAACTCAGTTACGATCGTCGGGAAAACTCGGGATCGGCATGAACTCGATGCCATCCTCGACAAGGCCCTTGGCCTCTTCCAGCGTTGCCTCGCCATAGATACCGCGCGCATCGCTCTCGCCGAAATGGATCTTTCGTGCTTCCTCGGCGAATTTGTCGCCGACATAATCAGCGTTTTCGCGCACCTTCTCGGCCATCGCCTTCAACTGCGCCAGCGCCTGCTTTTGCGCGTCACCCATTGCCAGCGCGATCTTTTCCTGCTTGCGCGCGGTCGAGACCGCCGGCGCCATCAGGGCCTTCTCCACCTTGTGCGAGCCGCAGGCCGGGCAATCGACGAAGCCGCGCTTTTTCTGCATGTCGAAATCGTCATTGCCACGAAACCAGCCTTCGAATTCGTGCTCGTGTTCGCAAATGAGGGAGAAGCGTATCAAGATGCCGCGCCCCGCAGCAACGGCGCGTCCGCCGACCCGGCATCCACGGTGAAATCCCGGGCGTTCTTGAGATTGGGGATTTTCTTGCGCGCCGCTAGCGACTGCGCCGGATCGATCTCGGCCACGATCACCCCCGGCGCATCATGAGCAACTTCCGCGATGATGCGGCCCCAGGGATCGACGATCAGCGAATGACCGTAGGTCTCGCGGCCATCCTCATGCAAACCACCCTGCGCGGCGGCAATCACATAGGCACCGTTCTCGATGGCGCGCGCCCTGAGCAGCACATGCCAGTGTGCCTCGCCGGTCTGGCGCGTGAAGGCGGCGGGCACCGTAAGCACCTGCGCGCCGGCCAGCGCCTCGGCCCGGAACAATTGCGGAAAACGGAGATCGTAGCAGACGGCAAAGCCGAGCTTCGTGCCGTTGATCTCGGTCACCACCGCCTCGGCGCCGGGCTCATAGGCAGCGGATTCGCGCCAGCTCTCGCCATTGTCGAGATCGACGTCGAACATGTGGATCTTGTCGTAGGTGGCAAGTGTCGCGCCGTCCGGGCCGAACAGAAGCGCGCGGTTGGCAAGCTTGCCGTCAGCCCGCACGATCGCAGTCGACCCGATATGCAGGAAGATGCCGAGTTCGCTGGCCAGCCTGCGCGACGTCGCGACGATGATGTCCTTGTCCTCGGAGGTGAAGGCTGTGGCTCGCGCATGCTTGTCGCGCACCATGGCGCCGGTCATCTCCGGCGTCTGGATGTAGGTCGCGCCCTGGCCTGCGGCCTGGCGCACCAGACGTTCCATATCCTCCGCGTTGCGCTGCGGGCTCTCGCCTGAACGCATCTGGATCGCAGCCGCCTTGAAAGCACCCATCGTCATATCCTCAAATTGTCGAACCGTTGGCGAGCAGCCTGTCCAGCCGTCCCTGGGCTTCCAGTTCATGGAGATCGTCGCAGCCGCCGACATGCGCATCGCCAATGAATATCTGCGGGAAGGTCGAGCGGCCATGGGCACGCGAAATCATTTCTTGGCGCAGCTCCGGCGAGAAGGAGGCGTCGTGCTCGGTATAGGCGACGCCCTTGCGCTCGAGCAGGCGCTTGGCGGCCGTGCAATAGCCGCACATCATGCGCGTATAGATCGTGACATCGACCATGATGAAGTTCCGCATTCTCTTCCAGTGAATGTCTGTTGCCGACTTATATAGTCGTGGACTCATCCGCCCGAAAGTCCCCAGGCAGCACACGTGCGAAGGTAAGGACGTCGACCGCGCCGGCGCCGCCCTTTTTCAATGCCTTGGTGGCGGCGCGAAGGGTGGCGCCAGTTGTGTAGACATCGTCGATCAGCAGCACCCGGCGGCCGGCGATCTCGATCTCGGCTTCATTCGGCACACGGAAGGCGGCGCGCACATTCTCCTCGCGGTCCTTTCTTTCCAACCCCACCTGCTGGCGGGTTGGTTTCACACGCTGCATCGCGGACGGAACGAAGGCGGCGCCACTGAGTTGCGACACCGCTCTTGCCAGCTCGGCCGACTGGTTGAACTTTCGCCTGAAAAACCGCCGCCAATGCAGCGGCACCGGCACGACCACATCGGCGTCGGCGATCAATTCGGCGCCGGCACGCACCATCCAGCGCGCCATCCATGGCGCGAGATCCGTGCGGTCCTGGTACTTCAGCCCTTGCACCATCTGGCGGGCGACGCCGGAATAGGCAACGGCGGCCCGCGCCCGTTCGAAAGGTGGCGGGTCGGCGATCGCCTCGGCCGACAGGAACCCCTCGCCCATATGATGGGTGAACGGCGTTCCCATCACCGGACACCATGGCCGCTCCAGGAGCCGCAGTTTCGGCCAGCAGCCGCCGCACAGCACGCCAGGCTGCGAAACCTGGCGGCGGCATCCGGCGCAGACCGGCGGAAACAATATCCGCGCCGGCCAGCCCAGTGCCGTCCGGGCGAGGCTCCTGATCTCAATATGCTTGATCTCTGGCATCGGATCGGCCACGTGGTTGGTCCTCCGCGCCACTTAACCACTATATCGAAGCGCGGACAAACAAGGACCTGCCCATTGCAGCCCATGCTCGATACCTCCCTTTGGCTGGCGCATAAGCGCCGGGCGCTGGCGCATCCGGTTGCCGGCGCGGATTTCCTCATGCAACGCACTGCGGAAGACCTCGCAGACCGGCTTGGCGCGGTCGAGCGCAAGTTCGGCAAGGCAGCCGCGCTGTTTTGCCAGACGCAAGCCGCAGCCGACGTACTCGCCAAAAGCGGCAAGGTGGCGGATATCAAGCGCGTTGAAGGCAGCACGGCATTCCTTGGCGATGCGATAGGGCTGGTCGAGCCACCGGAGACCGTGCCGTTCGACCCAGAAAGCCTCGACCTGGCTGTTTCGCTTCTGTCATTGCAAGCGATGAACGACATCCCCGGCATGCTGATCCAGATCCGTCGCGCGTTGAAGCCGGATGGCCTTTTCCTCGGCGCCTTTGCCGGCGCCGGCACGCTTTCCGAATTGCGCGAGAGCCTGCTGGCCGCCGAGACGGAACTCTATGGCGGCGCCAGCCCGCGCGTCCTCCCTTTCACCGACGTGCGCGACGCCGGCGCACTCCTGCAACGCGCCGGTTTCGCCTTGCCGGTCGCCGACGTCGAGACGGTGACGGTGCGCTATGAAACGCTGTTTGATCTCATGGCTGATCTTCGGGCGATGGGCGAAACCAGCACGCTTGTCGATCGCACCAGGCGGCCTGGGGCGCGAAAGTTCTTTGCCCGCGCCGCCGAAATCTACGCCGAGCGGTTTTCGGACGCCGATGGTCGCATCAGGGCCAGTTTCTCGATCGTCTGGATGTCCGGCTGGGCGCCAGACGCCTCGCAACAAAAACCGCTGAAGCCGGGCTCGGCGACGGTATCGCTGGCAAGGATATTGGAAGACCCTGGGATATTGGAAGACCCGGAGGGGCGCTGACTGCCGGCCGCAGGATCAATGGGCGGCGAAAGCGTTTGCGAGCTTGCTGTTGTTGTCGCTGAACAGCCACTCAATTGCGTTGAACGCCTGGCCGATACCGCCAACGATGGCGAGCGATAGCACGGCGACGATCAGGCCATACTCGATAGCCGTCGCGCCCGTTTCATCTTTCACAAATCGTTGCAGCAGTGTCTTCATGGTGGTCGACCCTCTTGTGGGGACCATAGCCTCGACCCGTTAAGAAAGGTTAACGGGACAGACTTAACAGGCTATGAAACAGGCTCATTTACGGGAATCTGTTAACTGTCAGCAGTCGCCGCTGACACCGTTGTCACGGATCACGCAGACGGAACTGGGCAGCGGCTGCAGCACGCTCCGGCGCAGCGTGTAGATGTCGCGGTGGCTGATCGAACCGGTCGTCATCGTGTCGACGCCGCTGGCAAAGGCGTCGCGCGTCGAGCGTGTCTGGCTGTCGAGAAAAGGCGTCGCGATCAGGGCCAGCGCCACCGCCGCCGAGCCGAACAGAAGCGTGATGCGCAATATGCCCATGCCGGCATCGGCGGCACGAAAACTGCGGTCAGGCCGGATCGAGTCCCAATCCCTGTCAAGGCTCATGCTGTGGCTCCCAGCGAGTCGGCGGTCCTTCAATTTTTCACGGCTAGATAAATCTTCCATTAACGCTCGCCCGAAAGGCGGTCGGATGTTTGCCGGCTGTAAGGCGCTACTCAGAGAAGATCGATGAGGAAAGGGATCAGCGGAGCGTCGGCTGGCGGCATCGGATAGTCGCGCATCTGCTTGGGCCGCACCCATTTCAGCGCCTGCCCTTCCCTCGGCTGCGCGATGCCGCGAAAACGCCGGCACACGAACAGCGGCATCAGCAGATGGAAATCGTCGTAGGAATGGCTGGCGAAGGTGAGCGGCGCCAGGCATGGAATCTCGGTCTCGATGCCGATCTCCTCCTGCAATTCGCGGACGATGCACTGTTCCGGCGTCTCGCCGGGCTCGACCTTGCCGCCGGGGAATTCCCACAGGCCGGCCAGTTGCTTGCCTTCAGGCCGCTGGGCAAGAAGGACGCGCCCGTCGGTATCGACAAGCGCGCAGGCGGCGACAAGCAGCAGGCGCTTGCCTGCGATCTTCATATCACTCATGCCCAATTTCACTCAAGAACAGGCGGCCGGCGATAGTGATAGCGATAGACTTCATTGAAGCCGAGCGACCGATAGAGCGCCAGCGCGGGCGCATTATCCGCCTCGACCTGCAGCCAGGCTTCCCGCGCACCGCGCAGCCGCGCCCATTTCAATGCCGACAGGATCAGGTGCCGGCCATGGCCCTGGTTGCGCACGGATTTGTGGGTGGCGATCTCGAACAATCCGGCGAGATCACCATCATGCACGCAGATCAGCGTGGCCAGCGGCTCTATGCCTTGCTCCAGGGCGAACAGCCCGGCTTCCGGCTGGATGGCGCCGATGATCTCCGACAGGCCGGGCCGCAACGAGACATCCGACCCGCTGACCTTGAGGGCAGCACCGATGAAGCGGCTGATGTCCTTCAGCGGAATCTGGTCCATGGCGGCATCGAGCTGGGCGTCCGCCAGCGGCAACCGCATGACCAGCGATTCGGCGAAGCTGCTCCAGCCCTCCTTGTCGAGATGCTTGGAGAGATCCGGCCCCGACAGCGGCGAGACGCGGAAGGTCAGCGGTCTGCCATAGGCTTCGAAACGCCGGCTGGCACGGCCGATGCGCTCGGCGATGTGCTGGATATCGCCGGGGTCGAGCGGGTTGACCGAATTCAGCCGTTTGGCCGGATGACCGGCTGTCAGCCGCACCACCCAGGTCCCGTCATAGTGGACAGCGGCAGCCGGCCATGCGCGAAAGCCCGCCGCTTCATAGCGGCGTACGATCGCGAGCACACTTGCCGGATGTCTGGAAACCAATGCCATCAGCTCCGATAGTCACCATTGATGGTGACGTATTCCTTGGTGAGGTCGCAGGTCCACACCGTCGCCTTGCCGCGGCCGATGCCGACATCGGCGCGGATGCGGATATCATCGCGCTTCATGTAGGTCGATGTCGCTTCCTCGGAATAGGCAGGGTCGCGCTCGCCCTCATGCGCCAGCCGGTTGTCGCCGAACCAGATCGACAGCCGGTCGCGGTCGGCCGGTTCGCCGGCCTTGCCGACGGCCATGACCACGCGCCCCCAATTGGCGTCCTCGCCGGCCACCGCCGTCTTGACCAGCGGCGAATTGGCGATCGACAGCGCGATGCGCTTGGCCGACTTGGCCGACTTCGCGCCGGTGACAGTAACCTCGACCTGCTTGCGGGCTCCCTCGCCGTCGCGCACCACTTGCAGCGCCAGCGATTTCAGCACCTTGCCGAGCGCGCGGCGAAACGCGCCGAGGCGCGCATCCTTGGGATCGCTAATCGCCGGCGCGCCGCGCTTGGCAGCCGCGCCCGTGGCAAAGATCAGCAGCGTGTCGCTGGTCGAGGTATCGCTGTCGACCGTCACCGCATTGAAGGTCTTGGCGGTGCCACGTGACAAAAGATCCTGCAGGACCGGCGCGGCGATCGGTGCGTCGGTGGCGATGAAGGACAGCATCGTCGCCATGTCGGGGGCGATCATGCCGGCGCCCTTGGCGATGCCGTTGATGGTGACGTCGGTATCGCCGAGCTTGACCGTGGCGGTCGCCACCTTGGGATAGGTGTCGGTGGTCATGATCGCCTTGGCCGCCTCGGTCCAGATGTCCGGCTTGCCATCCTTGACCAGTCCGGCCAGAAGATGGCTGAATTTGCTCGTATCGAGCGGCTCGCCGATGACGCCGGTGGAAGCAAGGAACACTTCGCCCGCCGTGCAGCCGGCCGCTTTCGCCGCCGCTTCGCCCGTCATTGCCGTGGACTCGCGCCCCTTCCTGCCGGTGAAGGCGTTGGCATTGCCCGAATTGACGACGAGCACGCGCGCCTTGCCGGCGCCGAGGTTCTGCCGACAGAAGTCGACCGGGGCCGACGGGCATTTCGACCTGGTGAAGACGCCGGCGACTGCAGTGCCTGCATCAAAGACCATGGCAAGCAGGTCGGTGCGGTTCTTGTACTTTATTCCCGCCTCGGCGGTAGCGATGCGCACGCCCTCTATGGCCGGCATTTTGGGATATTTCTTCGGCGCGAGCGGCGAAATCGATGTGGACATGGAGACCTCGGGCGGCAAAAAACGCAAGGGAGAGGCCGGTTTGCCCGATACGACGCGCCGGCGCAAGGGCGTTTTCGTGGCTGCTGTAATGGCGGGGGCATGACGCCTGTCGGCAACTCGTTCGCCGGGAAAGTTCCGGCATCCCCGCCGAGCATGGCTACAGAACGGTCCGGTTCGTTTCATCAAGAGTCTGTGTATTGTCGCCAATGAGGATTCGCTGACGAGGACACGGAATGGCTGACGACGTGGATCGGGGACGCAAATCGATCGGCGCCCGACGCAATCCCGCCAGCGCCGGCGCCATTCTCGACGCTGCCGAGGCGGTGCTGGTCGAAGCGGGCTATTC
Organism: Mesorhizobium shangrilense; assembly: GCF_040537815.1. Classification (NCBI taxonomy): domain Bacteria; kingdom Pseudomonadati; phylum Pseudomonadota; class Alphaproteobacteria; order Hyphomicrobiales; family Phyllobacteriaceae; genus Mesorhizobium; species Mesorhizobium shangrilense. The sequence goes on along the minus strand of NZ_JBEWSZ010000005.1, from coordinate 230,636 downwards.
CGGGTTTTCGATCGAGGCGGTGGCGCGGCGTGCACGCGCCGGAAAGCCGACCATCTATCGCTGGTGGCCAAGCAAGGCCGCGCTGCTGCTCGAAGTCTACCAGCGCCAGAAGCGCGTCGACGTTCCCGACACCGGCATACTGGAGGAAGATCTTGTCGGCTTCCTGACGAACCTGTTCTCGCACTGGCGCGAGACATCGTCGGGCAGCGTGTTCAGGTCGCTGATCGCCGAGGCACAGTCGGATGAAACCGCGGCCGCCGCGCTTGCCGGCTATGCTGGTGGACGCCGTGCCCATACCGGCCAGATCATCGAGCGCGCCAAGGCAAGAGGCGAGGTTGCTGCCGATATCGATGCCGCTGTTGTCGCCGACCTCGTGGCTTCCTATGCCTGGAGGCATCTCTTGACCAACCGGCTTGAGGAGCCTGAAGCGGCGATACGCAAGGTGGTCCGCTACCTCTTGCAAGGCATAACCGCGCCCGGCAGGTAAAAAACGCTGCCGGCGCAAAAAAGGGAGCGGCAGCCCTTGGCCGCCGCGCCCTTTTCAAAAATCCTTGCAGGCTTACTTGGCGCTTTCCAGCGTATCGACGGCCTTCTTCAGGTTCGCGTCGGGAATTTCCACCTTGGCTTCGGCGCGCAGCGACTTGACCAGCGCGAAGTACTTGTCGCGGATAACCGCCTGCTTGGCCTGGTCCTTGACGTCGTCAAATGCCGGCGGCTGCTTGGTGCGCTTGTCCTCGACCTTGATGACGTGCCAGCCGAACTGCGACTGCACCGGCTGCTCGGTGTATTTTCCGACGTCCAGCGCGAAGACCGCCTTGTCGAATTCCGGCACCATCTGGCCAGGGCCGAACCAGCCGAGATCGCCGCCATTGGTCTTGCCGCTCGGATCGCTGGTATGCTCGTTGGCGAGCTTCTGGAAATCAGCGCCGCCGTCGAGCTGCTTGATGATGGCGTCGGCCTCTTCCTTCGTCTTCACGAGGATGTGACGAGCGTGCACCTCGTTGGCAGGCGGCGTGTTGGCGATTTCCTGGTCGTAGCGGGCGCGAACCTCGGCATCCGTGACCTTGTCGACGACACCCTTCTCGACCATCTCGCCATGCAGGGCGCGCTGCTGCAGGAAAGCCATGCGGCGCTGGAAGTCGGGATCCTTGTCGAGGCCGGTGGTGACAGCCTGGGCAGCCATGACGCGGATTTCGATGGCCGCCGAAAGTGCGGCGGCGCGGCGCTGCTCGGGCGGCAACTGAGCGAACTGCTGCGACAGCTCGCCTTCGGCAAGCACGAGGTCCGCCTCGGTGAGCGGCTGGCCGTTGATCGTGGCGACCACGGTGTTCGGGTCGACCGGCGCGGCGGCCGGAGCCGTGGCGTCCTGTTGGGCGGGAGCGGCTTCCTGCGCCATGACAGGCGACAGCGAAAAAGCCGACAGTCCGAATGCCAGACCAAGGCTGGCAAGCGACGCGCGGCGGAACAATAGGGACATGAAGATGACTCCGATGGGGATTGTTGAGGAGGAATGGTTTCCAGATCAGCCAGATTATGGCGGAATTTGGCGCGCACGGCAGGACGAGCGCGGCGTTGACATCAGTTCAGCCCCCTCTTATCTGTCCAACGACTTTGCGTCCAGAACCGTTTTCCGGGCGCTTTTTGTGTTTGCCCGTATTCAGGCGGTGCATTCACGCGGATTTGACGGGACCGGCCGGTACTCGTCTTGATGATACGAATGCTATCGAAAGGACCATTGGATGGTCAGTCTCGGCGGTCTCGCCCGTAAGGTTTTCGGCTCCTCCAACGACCGTCGGGTCAAGTCGACCCGACCTCGTGTCGAGGCGATCAATGCCATGGAAAACGAGATGCGGGCGCTCTCCGACGCCGACCTCGTCGCCAGGACCGCGAAATTCCGCCAGGACATCGCCAACGGCGCCACTCTGGACGATCTGCTGGTGCCGGCATTCGCCACCGCGAGAGAGGCGGCACGCCGCGTGCTCGGCATGCGCCCCTTCGACGTACAGTTGATCGGCGGCATGGTCCTGCACAATGGCGGTATCGCCGAGATGCGCACCGGCGAGGGCAAGACCCTGGTCGCGACCCTGCCCGTCTATCTCAACGCGCTCGCCGGCAAAGGCGTCCACGTCGTCACTGTCAACGACTATCTCGCCACGCGCGATTCCGAATGGATGGGCCGCGTCTACAAGTTCCTGGGCCTCTCGGTCGGCGTCATCGTCCACGGCCTTACGGACGAGGAACGCAGCATCGCCTACGCCGCGGATGTCACCTACGCCACCAACAACGAGCTCGGCTTCGATTATCTGCGCGACAACATGAAATACGAGCGCGCCCAGATGGTGCAGCGCGGTCACAATTACGCGATCGTCGACGAAGTCGACTCCATCCTGGTCGATGAAGCCCGCACGCCGCTGATCATTTCCGGTCCGCTCGAGGACCGTTCGGAAATGTACAACACCATCGACACTTTCATCATCCAGCTGCAGCCGCAGGATTACGAGATCGACGAGAAGCAGAAGACCTCGATCTTCACCGAGGAAGGCACCGAGAAGCTGGAGAACCTGCTGCGCGACGCCGGCCTGCTCAAGGGCGAGTCGCTCTATGACGTCGAGAACGTCGCCATCGTCCACCACGTCAACAACGCGCTGAAGGCGCATCGGCTGTTCCAGAAGGACAAGGACTACATCGTCCGCAACGGCGAGATCGTCATCATCGACGAGTTCACCGGCCGCATGATGCCGGGCCGCCGCTATTCGGAAGGCCTGCACCAGGCGCTCGAAGCCAAGGAGCATGTGGCGATCCAGCCTGAGAACCAGACGCTGGCGTCCGTCACCTTCCAGAACTATTTCCGCCTCTACAAGAAGCTGGCCGGCATGACCGGTACGGCGCTGACCGAGGCCGAGGAATTCGGCAACATCTACAATCTCGACGTCACTGAGATCCCGACCAACCTGCCGGTCATCCGCAAGGATGAGGATGACGAGGTCTACCGGACGGTCGAGGAGAAATACAAGGCGATCGTCAAGGAGATCCGCGAAGCCAGCGCCAAGGGCCAGCCGACGCTGGTCGGCACGACCTCGATCGAGAAATCCGAGCAGCTGGCCGAGCGCCTGCGCAAGGATGGCTTCAAGGACTTCGAGGTGCTGAACGCGCGCCACCACGAGCGTGAGGCGGCGATCGTCGCCCAGGCCGGCAAGCCCGGCGCCATCACCATCGCCACCAACATGGCCGGCCGCGGCACCGACATCCAGCTCGGCGGCAACGCCGAGATGCGCATCGCCGACGAGCTTGGCGACATGCCTGAAGGCCCCGAGCGCGAGGCCATGGAAAAGGCCATCCGCGAGGACATCGCCCGCCTGAAGGAAAAGGCACTCGCCGCCGGCGGCCTCTACGTGCTCGCCACCGAGCGCCATGAGAGCCGGCGCATCGACAACCAGCTTCGTGGCCGCTCCGGCCGCCAGGGCGACCCCGGCCGTTCGAAATTCTTCCTGTCGTTGCAGGACGACCTGATGCGCATCTTCGGCTCCGAGCGCATGGACGGCATGCTGCAGAAGCTCGGCCTCAAGGAGGACGAGGCGATCATCCACCCCTGGATCAACAAGGCGCTGGAAAAGGCGCAGATGAAGGTCGAGGCGCGCAATTTCGACATCCGCAAGAACCTCTTGAAATATGACGACGTATCGAACGACCAGCGCAAGGTGGTGTTCGAGCAGCGCATCGAGCTGATGGATGGTGAAGGGCTCACCGAGACCATCACCGAGATGCGCGAGGGCGTCATCGATGAGATCGTCGCCAAGGCCATCCCTGAAAATGCCTATGCCGAGCAGTGGAACGCCGCCGGCCTCAAGGCCGATGTGGCCGAGTTCCTCAACCTCGATTTGCCGATCGAGGATTGGGTCAAGGAAGAAGGTATCGCCGAGGACGACATCCGCGAGCGCATCTCGCAGGCCGCAGAGGTCGCCGCCAAGGAGCGCTCCGAGCGCTTCGGCCCCGAGGTGATGACCTATGTCGAGCGCTCGGTGGTCTTGCAGTCACTTGACCATCTCTGGCGTGAGCACATCGTCAATCTCGACCATCTGCGTTCTGTCGTCGGCTTCCGCGGCTACGCCCAGCGCGACCCGCTGCAGGAATACAAGGGCGAGGCGTTCGAGCTGTTCCAGGCGATGCTGGGCAATCTGCGCCAGGCGGTCACCGCGCAGCTGATGCGCGTCGAACTGGTCCGCCAGGCGGCCGAGGCCCCGCCCCCCCAGGCGCCCGACATGTTCGGCACGCATATCGACGGCACCACCGGCGAGAACGACTTCGAGGACGGCAACACTGCCCTTCTGGTCCGTTCGGAAACGGCCGCCATCGTCGCTCCCGAGGATCGCGACCCCAACAACCAGGCGACATGGGGCAAGGTTGGCCGCAACGAGGCCTGCCCCTGCGGTTCCGGCAAGAAATACAAGCACTGTCACGGGGCGTTTGCGTAAGGCGCCTGGCGGGAGAAATGTCCAAGAAAATACGCGACGCGATCAGCAGGAATCGCGTCGTTGGACGCCTAAAGTTTGCAAGAGACAGGCTTTTCTACCGATATTTTCGCGCGCGGGGCGCAGCGAGAGCGCGTGAGTTCGCGAAAACACTGCGCTCGTCGGGCTCAAGCCGGCTTTGCTTCACCATCGCCTTCAACACGCCCTGGGTGATCGACGCGCTGACCAAGGCATGGCAGGTCCACCCGACGGGAATGCTTCTTGTCGTGATCGACAATTCGTCTAACGAGGCGGCCCGAACGTCGATCGAAGACATCTGTCGGCAGCGCGGAGTGCCTTACTTCGGTCTGCCCCGCAATCGCGAACGCCACTGGTCCCGTTCTCACGGGACGGCGGTGAACTGGGTCTTCGACAACATCGTGAGACACGTCCGGCCGGAATTATTCGGTTTCATCGACCATGATTGTTTCCCCATCGCGCCTTTCGACATGCCCGGCCGCATGGAGGGGAAGAAAGTGTTCGGACTGAAGTTCGGGCCAACGGAAAACTTCCGTTACAAGGCGGGCAGCAATGATCGCCAATGGTGCCTTTGGGGAGGCTTCTGTTTCTTCCGGTTCTCCGCCGTCGAGCATATCACCATGGACTTCACGCCCCGGATGGAGCTGGGGCTCGATACAGGGGGCGGAAACTGGTTGCCGCTCTACTCGCATCTCACAGAGAAGGATGTTGCGACCGTCGAGATGACATTTATGCCCGTAGCCTTTGGCGGAGCGACGGGTGAACATGAACTGTTCGACGGAACGATGTTCCACGTCGGCGGATCATCCTACGCGCAACAGACGAACACGCGCCATCATCGCGGGCCGGAGCATCGCCAGCTTTTGAGCGATTATATCTGGGACAAGTATCTCGGCGGGGTCGGCGATCGGCTGGTGAGTACGCCTTAAGAACTTCCTAACGCCGTCACCGCGTTGTCCAAAACGGCAAGGACGACCCACCCAACCGTTTCTTAATGTGTTTTCGGTAGACCCAAGGGCTGGAAACAGGCGGAAAACGGAGACTGGTGGGTGCGCTTTTCCGCGGCAACGACGGCCGGGCGGTTTTTGCCGCAGCGTTTGGCGCTGCGTATAAATCCGCTGCTTGGGCGCATCGATGCCGTGCTGTTCACCGCCGACGAGCGCGGCGAAGCCGGCCGCATGTCGCTCATCGCCTTTTCCATCCGCATCATCAGCGCCGTCATCGCCTTCGTCAGCCAGGTGCTGATGGCGCGCTGGATAGGGTCTTTCGAATACGGCATTTTCGTCCTGGTCTGGGTGACGATGGTCATTGTCGGCAACCTCGCCTGCCTTGGCTTCCACACCTCCGTCATCCGCTTCATTCCCGAGTACCGCGAGCGCGGCCTGATGGACGAGTTGCGTGGCATCGTGGTTGCCAGCAGGCAATTCGTGCTGGTGGCCTCGACCGCGATCGCGGGCCTGGGCGCGCTCGGTGTCTGGCTGTTCTCGCCATGGCTCGAAAGCTACTATGTCGTGCCGTTCATCCTTGGCGTCATCTGCCTGCCGATGATTGCGCTCTCCGACCTGCTGCAGGGCCAGTCGAGGGCGAACAGCTGGGCGCTGTTTGCATTGTCGCCAACCTATCTCGTGCGGCCGGTGCTGATCCTCGCTTTCATGGCGCTGATGCTGCTGGCCGGCTATGCGCCAAACGCCAGGACAGCGATATTCGCCTCGATCGCCGCCACCTATGTCACCACGCTCGGTCAACTCATCGGCGTCACCACGCGCATGGAAGGACAGATCCCGGCCGGGCCGATGAAGGTTCATTTCGCCGAATGGTTCATCGTGTCGCTGCCGATCTTCCTCGTCGAGAGCTTCTTCTTTCTGCTCACCAACGCCGATGTATTGATGGTCGGCGCCTATATGGATCCCAACGACGTTGCCGTCTATTTCGCCACGGTCAAGACGCTGGCACTGGTCCATTTCGTCTACTTCGCCGTCAAGGCGGGGGTCGCCCAGCGCTACGCGCAGTTCACCCATGGCGAACCCGAAAAGCTCGCCGCCTTCGCCCGCGAGACGGTGTCGTGGACCTTCTGGCCGTCACTGCTGATGGCACTGCTGGTGCTGGTGCTGGGCGAGCCGATGCTGACGCTGTTCGGCCCTGAATTCGCCGCCGGCTATCCGCTTCTGTACCTGCTGGTCTTCGGCGTCGTCGCCCGCGCCGCCGTTGGCCCCTGCGAAAGCCTGCTCACCATGAGCGGCAACCAGAATATCTGCGCCGCGGTCTACGCCATGACACTGGCCTTCAACATCGGCCTCAACGTGCTGCTGATCCCGCGTTTCGGCCTGTGGGGGGCAGCAATGTCCACGACCTTCGCCATGATGTTCGAGGCCAGCGCCCTATCTTTCACCGTATGGCGCAAGCTCGGCATCGTCATGCTCATCTTCGTGCCCGCCAAGGGAGACGCTTGAATGGTGGCCATCCCATTGCTTGAGGAAACCAGTGGCGGCACGGCCGGCGCGATGGTGTCGGGCCTCGCTGGCCTCGCCCGCGAGGCTGATCCGGCGCATATCGAAATCCTGGCCAGCAATCGGCCCGAACGCAAACTCGCTGTATATCCGGCATCCGCCGGCTTCGACCTTGTCGAGGAACTCGATTATCTGTGCGCCCGCACGGTCGAGCCCAATGTCTTCTTCAACCCGCGCTTCCTGGCCCCTGCCATGCCGCGGCTGGAGGATCGCGAAGTGCGGCTGGCCGTCATTCGCGACGGCGACGAGTATCGCAACCGGCTGCGCTTGCTGGTGCCGTTCTCTGTCGAACGGCCGGCAATACCGCTCGGCGTCCCCGTCATGCGCACATGGTCGAGCCCGTTTGGTCCGCTCGGCACGCCGCTTGTCGACCGTGACGACCCCATCGGCGTCGTCGAGGACTTCTTCTCCATGCTGTCCAGGCCGCACCTCAAGCTGCCGAAAGTGTTCGTGCTGCCGGATGTGCGGCTCGACGGCCCGGTGGCAAGCCTGCTCGCCACCGTGGCCGAGACACGCGGCCTGACGATGATCACCACCGGCAAGTCCGAACGCCCGATGCTGGAAAGCGAGCTCGACGGCGAGGACTATCTGAAGGCATCATTGCGTTCACACCACCATCGCGAGTTCCGCCGGCTGAAGCGACGTCTCGCCGACCTCGGGCGGCTGGAGCATGTCGTGGCGCGCGGGCCCGATGAGATCCGTCACGCCATCGAAAGCTTCCTGACGCTGGAGGCGGCGGGATGGAAAGGCCGCGAGCGCACGGCCATGGCGATCGACCGCTACCGCGCAGCCTTCGCCCGCGAGGCCGTGCATCGGCTGGCCGAACACGATATGTGCCGCATCCATTCGCTGACGCTCGACGGCCGCACCGTCGCCTCCCTGATTGTGTTCGTCGAGGCCGGCGTCGCCTATACCTGGAAGACGGCCTATGACGAGACGCTATCGGCCTATTCGCCGGGCACACTGCTGATGATCGAGGTGACCAGGCAGAATCTCGACGATCCCAACATCGACATGACCGATTCCTGCGCCGTACCCGATCACCCGGTGATGAGCCGGCTATGGATGGAGCGCAAGCCGATGGGCACACTGGTCATCGGGCTGACGCCGGATGCGGACCGTCCCGTCCGGCAAGCAGCGTCACAGCTTCACCTCTACCGCGAGACCCGCAACATGGCGCGCCTCCTGCGCAACCGCATGCGCAGCCTGCTGGGAAGGCGGTAGGCGCGTGGGGCCAGTGAGTCTTTGAGCGTTCTTTAGAGCCCAGATTGAAACTGCTGAAGCCGCTATTCCAAGACCTGAAAATTGCGCCAGGTCGACCAGGTCCCGTCTTCGCGCGGGTAACGATGCAGGTACTGCGGCCGTCCGCTTGGCAAACATTCGAGATATTGCGCGAACGAACTCGAAATACAGTGCACTTCAGCCGCCCCCTCGATCACCTTGCGATAGTGAAACAGGATGTCCGTTAGTCCGGGGCGAGGTCTAATGCGCACGATATCGCGCGGCAGCCGCGCCTCATCGATCGCATAACCACGACCGGCATCGTCGTGAACGAAAATATAGGGATCTGCGGGCGCGACGAGCCGGAACAGATCCGCCTCTGCATCGCAATCGCGCGGCGCGCCGAAAGCCGTCCACCGCTGCTCGAATGGAACTCCGGCTTGCTCATAGAACGCGGCGTCGAAACGCATCTGCATCTCATCGCGCCATTGCGGATTAGCCATTCCCCCGGCGCGAATGGCCTTTGCACCAGCTCTCTCAAACGCATCGGCAACAAGCCTTGGATCGTGCCCCTCTTCTACAATCAGGGTCCGAATGTTCGGCAAATCGCTGAACATCCAACGGACCGCTGACACGTTTTGCGATTTCACTGGCAGAACAAGAATCTTGTAGGAGGGAGATAGCTTCCGCACGATGGCGTTGCATACAATGTGATCGCCCAAGCCAATGTTATGTGCAAAAACGCCCCAGTCGGGCTGAATTGGACCATTCGTCCGTTCGAAGGTTCTGGCGAGTTGCGCGCTCCGGCGGCGGCCCTTAAGCCCACTGAAAATTCCCATTGCCCATCATCAATACAGTTACCCGAGGTAGCATCCTTATGTATCGAGGTGTCTTGCTACTCTCAAGCCGTGAACAGCACGCCAGGCGCAAACTCATCGCCGGCCCATCGGCCCACAAACTGCTTTCACAGCGGAACAACAAATGGACGAAGTTGTCCCACCGGCCGAAGGGGTTGAAAAAGTGGAGCAAAAACAGGCAAAAAAATGAGGAAAATCAGCGCCTGAATAAAATGGGTGGTGCCCCTAGCCGGGATCGAACCAGCACTCCTTGCGGAACTCGATTTTGAGTCGAGCGCGTCTACCAATTCCGCCATAGGGGCTCAGGCCGGGCGGCCTGGATGGCGCGGGACTATACGGTTGGAGGCCTGTTCGTCAACTGGCCAATTTTCACCGCCCTGCCCGCGACGAAACCTCACCTTTCGATTTCGTGGCGACGCTGCCATTGTGCAGCGCGGAAAATCTTTCTAGACAGACGGCGCATGTCATAGGAGTGCCGATGCTTCGCGGACTTTACGACTGGACCTTGTCGCTGGCGGCAAGGAAATCCGCCGAATGGTGGCTGGCCTTCATCGCCTTCGTTGAAAGCTCGGTGTTCCTGGTGCCGGCCGACGTGCTCTATCTGCCGATGGCGCTGTCGCGGCCGGATCGCGCCTATCGCTATGCGCTGATCGCCACGGTCGCCTCCGTGCTGGGCGGCATCGCCGGCTGGTTCATCGGTCACTACGCCTATGACGCGGTGGCAAGGCCCATCCTCGAATTCTACGGCAAGTATGACGAGTTCGAGCAGCTGCGGGCTTCGGCGGGCGTAAGCATCGAGTTCATTATCCTGATGCTGATCACCTCGGGTGCCGCCCATCTGCCCCCGATCAAGGTGGTGACCATCCTGTCCGGCGCGCTTGGCGTCAATCTGGCGCTGTTCATCGTGCTGGCCATCATCGCGCGCGGCGGGCGCTTCCTACTGCTGGCTTGGTTGCTGCGCCGCTATGGCGAACCGATCCGAGAGTTCATCGAAAAACGCCTTGGCCTGATCGCGGGGGCGGCGGCCGCTGCCCTGATTTTGCTCTATATCCTCGTCAAATACGCCCTCTGAACACAGCCTATTTAGAGACGGACGGAGCAGATCGAATGACCGCGACCATGAATGCCGACACCGGACGCCAGCGCACACGGACGGCCTTGTTCCTCGCCGCCGCCATGGCCGCCACGGTCGGCTCCGCGCTCGGCTTCCAGCACATTGGCGGTTACATCCCCTGTCATCTCTGCCTGGAGCAGCGCACCCCCTATTATATCGGCGTGCCTTTGATGGTGCTGGCGGTGCTGGCATCGATGCTGAACGCACCCGCATGGATGACGCGCGGCCTGCTCGCCATCGGCGGCCTGCTGATGCTCTATGGCCTTTACCTGGGCGTCTACCATTCCGGCGTCGAATGGGCGTGGTGGCAAGGTCCGGCCGATTGCACGGCGGGTGCTGGCCCGGTCGACACCGGCGGCAAGGGCGTGCTCGACGCGCTCGACAAATTCGTGCCGCCGTCCTGCGACAAGGCAGCGCTGCGCATCCTCGGCCTGTCGCTGGCCGGTTGGAACGCCATCGCCAGCCTCATCCTGGCCGCCGTCGCCTTCCGCGGCGCGCTTTCCCGCGACTAAGCCGATTCGATTGAGCGGCACGGCGCAGAGTTCGAGCAAAAATTCGGTAGGCTGAGTCGCATGGCGCGGCTTTCGAGAACCGGAGCGGAGCGTACTTGAGTACGTGAGCACCGGAAGCGCAGAAAGCTGCGTCAGGCGGCCAGCATAGCGGATTTGTGCCGAACTCTATGGTTCGAGTTCGACATCCCAGTACAGATAATCCATCCAGCTTTCATGCAGATGGTTGGGCGGGAACAGGCGGCCGTTGTTGTGCAGGTCGTGCACCGTCGGCTGATAGGGTGTCTGCAGCGGCCACATCTTGGCATGCGCCGGCATCATGCCGCCCTTCCTGAGATTGCAGGGCGAGCAGGCGGCGACGACATTCTCCCACGTCGTCGCGCCGCCGCGATGGCGGGGGATGACATGGTCGAACGTCAGATCCTCGGGCGTACCGCAATACTGGCACTGGAAGCGGTCGCGCAGGAAGACGTTGAAGCGTGTGAAGGCCGGGTGCCTGGACGGCTTCACATAGGCCTTCAGGCTGACGACGCTTGGCAGCCTCATCGAGAAGGTTGGCGAAGAGACGGCATGCTCGTATTCGGCAACGATGTTCACCCGGTCGAGGAACACCGCCTTGATGGCGTCCTGCCAGGACCAGAGCGACAAAGGGTAATAGCTGAGCGGACGGTAATCCGCATTCAGCACCAGTGCAGGAAGCCCATCCGGAGATACGGCAACCGTCACGTGTTTACCTCCTTCGCCCAGTACATGACCCTGAAAACCGAATTCGATTTCGCAGGGCATCATGCGCAGATTCAAAAGTGCCACCGCGTCCTTTCGCATCTGACCGGATGCGTGGCGCGGTAGCCGAACGGTGCGGATACTGTAAGCCCGACATGACAGGGATGTGAAGCGGATTGTCGCTTGCCCGAAACGCCAAAAACGCATGATTTTTGTGCTTTTTAGCGAATTCAGGCCGGGGGCGCGGCGTCCCGCCCTCTGGTTTCACGATAATAGGACCAGAAAAGCCGCGATGCGACACCTCGCCACGGGCTCCATGATTCGGCCAAGGCGATCAGCTTTTTCTCTGGTGGACGCGGGTCGATGCCGAGCGCATGGCCGACCGCGCTCTGCAGCGCGACGTCGCGCGCCGGAAAAATGTCGGGATGCCCCGCCGCGAACAGCAGGTACACTTCCGCCGTCCACGGACCGATGCCGGGCACCGCCGTCATCGTCGTGATCGCCTGCTGGGCATCGAGCGAACAAAGGTGATGCAGGTCGAGCCCGTCGACCACGGCCTGGGCAACCGCGATGAGGCCGCGCTGCTTCGGTCGCGACAGTCCGGCTTCGCGAAACATGTCTTCGTTCGCGGCAAGGATGGCCTGCGGCGTCAGCGGATCGACGAGCTTGATCAGCCGGCCGAAGATGGCATCGGCGCTGGCGCGGGAAACCTGCTGCGAAACGATGATCGAGGCGAGGCTGCGGAACCCCGGCTCGGAGAGCCTGAGCGGCACCTCGCCGGCCATGCCCCGCACTTTCTCCAGACGCGGGTCGAGTCTGCAGAGCGCGTCGAGCCCTTGCGAAATATCGTCGAGCGTGGCGATGCGCTGCATGCTTGCTTGTTCCCTGATCAAGCGCAAGGTAGCAACCAGCCGAAGCCCCACACAATCCGATTGCCGCCGAAAGATGACACTCCTGACATTTCGCTTCGCACCAAGCCCCAATGGCGAACTGCATCTCGGCCACGCCTATTCGGCGCTGCTCAACCAGAAACTGGCGAAGGCGACAGCGGGCCGTCTCCTGCTGCGCATCGAGGATATCGACACGACCCGCTGCACGCCGGAATTCGAGGCCGGCATTTTCCGCGACCTGAGATGGCTGGGGCTGGATTGGGAAGAGCCGGTGCGCCGGCAATCCGAGCATTTTGACGTGTATGAAGCAGCGCTCGACCGCTTGATCCGGGAGGAACTGGTCTATCCTGCCTTCATGAGCCGCGGCGACATCCGGGCCTTCATCGCCGACAGCGAGAAGCGTGGTCGTCACTGGCCGCGCGACCCCGACGGAGTGCCGCACTATCCGGCGCAAGACAAGGCGTTGCCGATAAAGGAACGCAAGCGGCGGATCGCCGACAATGCACCTTTTGCCTGGCGGCTGGACGTCGAGGCGGCGGTGGCGCGGGCCGGCAAGCCGCTTGCCTGGGCGGAATTCACCGATGAAACGCTTGGCGCGATGCGTCCTGTCGAAGCCCGCCCGCGGGACTGGGGCGACGTGATCGTGGCGCGCCGCGAGATACCGACCAGCTACCATCTGGCCGTCGTTGTCGACGACGCCCTGCAGGGCATCAGCCGCGTCGTGCGGGGGCAGGATCTGTTTTCCGCAACGGGTGTGCAGCGCCTGCTGCAGGAAGTGCTCGGCCTTCCACAGTCAAGCTACTTCCACCATCGCCTCATCCTGGGTCCGGACGGGCGAAAATTATCGAAGAGCCTCGGCGACAGCGGCCTTGCCGCGCTGCGCGAGGCCGGCGTGCAACCAAACGAGATCAGCCGGCTGGTCGGTTTCTAGACCACACAGAAAAGTGAACCCGGTTGACTACCATCGGGCCAGTCCAGCCTTGATCAGCGCCAGGACGCTAATGAACGCAAAGGCCCCTCCCAGACCCCAGCCGACCGCGAGTTTGAGATCTTTCAGGTCGATGCCGTAGGAATTCGCGACCAGCACAGCCACGAAGAAGCCGAAGGTGAACAGCAGTGTGTTGCCGGTCGAGCCGAAGCCGTCATCCTGCATGATGGCATCGAGTATCGTACCGAAGAAGAAACCGAAGATCGCAACGCTCGCGACGGTCATCAGCAGCCAGCTTGTATCGAGACGCAACAGCATGCCCGCTTCCTCTCGAAGCCGAAACGCCATCTCGGATCAATCGATCTTCATCGTTTGCCCAGACGCCACCCCTTAAATTCGCTTGAGCTTATATACCAATTGTTTCGTTTTGCTTGTCGGGCCAAAGCGCATTAGAGCATTCGCGGTAATCAACCCTTCACCCAACACGCGACGGTCTCCCAAAATGCCAAGTTTAAAGCGGTTCATTCCCGCTTCCTTCGTCGTCCTGTGGGCGACGGGCTTCATCGGCGCACGCTATGCGATGCCGTGGGCGGAGCCCTTTACGTTCCTGGCCGCGCGCTTTGTCCTGGCGGCCGTTCTGCTGACGGTCGTGATGGCCGTGCTTGGCTCAAGGAGAGCCACCCGCAAGGAGGCGATGCATGCGGCGGGCGCCGGCATCCTGATGCATGGCGTCTATCTGGGCGGTGTGTTCTGGGCCATCCACAGGGGCATGCCGGCCGGGCTTTCGGCGCTGATCGTCGGGTTGCAGCCACTGATCACGGCGGTGCTTGCCGGCAAGTTCCTGCGCGAGGCCATCCTGCCGCGCCATTGGCTCGGTCTCGGCACGGGTCTGGTCGGTGTGATCATCGTGCTCTGGCCGAAGCTCGGAGCCATCGGCGGCGGCGTGACCGCGGAGACGCTCACCGCGTCGCTTGTCTCGGTGCTGGGCATGGCCGCAGGCACCATCTGGCAGAAGCGCTTCGCCTCCGGCGGCGACCTCGTCGCGGCAACCGCGTGGCAATATGTCGGCGGTGCCTCGCTGATGGCCCTGGCCTCGCTCGCTTTCGAAACACACACGGTCGTCATCAACGGCGAATTGATCTTCGCCATGGCCTGGCTGGTGCTGGTGCTGTCGCTCGGCGCCATCTTCCTGCTGATGATCATGATCCGCGATGGCGAGATGTCGAAGGTCGCGTCGCTGTTCTACCTGGTTCCAGCGGTCACCGCGGTGATGGCCTGGGCACTGTTTGGCGAACAGCTTAGCCTGATCCAGATTGCTGGCATGGCCATCACGACGCTCGGTGTTGGACTGGCGACCGCTCAGCCCACCCTCGCCCGCGCCTCAAGATAGCGGCTGATCGCGGCGTTGAGCTCACCACCAAGGATGAAGATCGCCGAGACGATATAGAGGAACACGACGGCAATCATGATCGAAGCCAGCCCCGCATAGGTCGTCACATAGGACGAGAAGTGGTCGAGATAGGTGGCAAACATCGTCGAGCCGATAAGCCATGCGGCCAGCGTGAAGACGATGCCCGGCACCAGCGAGATGAAGCGGCGCTTGCCGGCCGGCAGCCAATAATGCACCGCAAACAGCCCTCCGATGATGACGGTTGAGGCGATGACGTAGCGCCAAAGCGTGATCGTGCCGGTGTAGGGTCTGATCCATTGGAAATGGGCTTCCGCCAGCCGCGCCAGCAGCGGCGCGAAGACCAGCAGCACGCTGATCGCCAGGAACCCGGCGGTCGCGATCAGCACGAAGAAAATGCTCTGCACCCGGCGATAGATGATACCGCGCGTCTCCGTCACGCGATAGGCCCGGTTGAGCGACGTGCGCAGCGCTTCGATGCCGTTCGACGCAAAATAGGCGGCAAGCAGCACGCCGTAGGTCAACAGGTCGGTGCGCCTGACCGTCAGCACGTTCAGCACCTCGTGCGCGATCGGCTTGGCGATCTGATCCGGCCAGGTGTCGAAGACCAGATGCACGGCCGTGTCGGCAAAGGCCTGCGCCCCGAGAAAGCTGCCCAGCGTCGTGGCGAAGATCAGAAACGGAAACAGCGCCATCAGCGAGGTGATCGCCAGATGGCTGGCCATCGCCCAACCGTCATCGGTGTTGAAATGTCCGAGCGCGTCATAAAGAACACGCTTGAGGGCTACGATCTTCCGCATTGAGAGCCGCGTCCCTCCGATTGTCTCTGTGCCGGGAATATGGGAAGGGATTGCGGCAAATGGCAACCCTTCGCGAAACCACCATTCCTGCGGCAAAAGAGTTGCGCACCGTCATCGTCACCGGCGCGTCTTCCGGCATAGGCGCCTATTGCGCCCGCGCGTTGAGGGCCGAGGGCTGGCGGGTGTTCGCCACGGCGCGAAAACCTGAAGACATCGCCGCGCTCGAAGCCGGCGGCATCGAGGCGTTTTATCTGGACTATGGCGAGCCCGGCTCCATCGCGGCGCTGGTGGCTTCGGTGGTCGATCGCACCGGTGGGCGTATCGATGCCCTGTTCAACAACGGCGCCTACGCACAGGCCGGCGCGGTCGAGGACCTGCCGGTCGCGGCGTTGCGGGAACAGTTCGAGACGAATGTCTTTGGCTGGCATGACCTCACCTGCCGCATCGTGTCCTTGATGCGCCGCCAGGGGCATGGCCGCATCATCCATTGCTCCTCGATCCTCGGCCTGGTGCCGATGCCCTTTCGCGGCGCCTATTGCGCATCGAAACACGCACTCGAAGGTCTGATGCTCTGCATGCGCCAGGAACTGCACGGCAGCGGCGTTCATGTCTCGCTGATCGAGCCGGGACCGGTGATCTCGAAGATCGCAAGCAATGGCCTCCCGTGGTTTGTGAGGAACATCGACCACGAGAATTCCGTCCATCGTATCGACTACGCCGCACAGCTGGAGCGCTTGCGGGCTGGTGGCAGCAAGGCACCCGGCAAGCCTGGCCCGGAAGTGGTCTATGCCGCCTTGCGCCATGCACTTCTGTCGCGGCGCCCACGCCCGCACTATGTGGTAACAATGCCGGCCAGGATCGGCGTCATGCTGAAACGCATTCTGCCCGCATCGATGCTCTACCGCCTGCTTGCCAAACGCGCCTGAACGCAATCGAACTGGAACCTCACGATGGCAATCGTCTTTAAAATCCTCGCAGCCCTCGTGATGATCGCCGTGGTGATCGTCTTGATCCGCGGCCTCATCAACATGATGCGTGGCGGCTCGGGCATGACCTCGAACAAGCTGATGCAGGCGCGCGTGCTCCTGCAGTTCATGGCGGTGGTGCTGATCATGCTGGTCGTGTATTTCACACGCAAGTAACCACCGTTCTGGGGGCATTGCGTGGTCAAGCTCAACAAGATCTACACCCGCACGGGCGATGACGGCACCACCGGCCTTGGCACCGGCGAACGACGGCTGAAGTCCGATCTTCGCGTCGATGCCTACGGCACGGTCGACGAAGCCAATGCCTGTATCGGCCTAGCCCGGGTCCATACCGCCGTGACCGACCCGTCGATCGACGCGATGCTCGGCCGCGTCCAGAACGATCTATTCGACCTCGGCGCCGACCTTGCCGTGCCCGATGACGGCAAGCCGCTGGGATATGAGCCCTTGCGCATCACCGCCGCGCAGACCGACCGCGTGGAGAAGGACATCGACCTCCTCAACAAGGATCTTGAGCCGCTCAAATCCTTTGTGCTGAACGGCGGCACACCGGCGGCGGCGGCCCTTCATCTTGCCCGCACGGTGGCGCGGCGGGCCGAGCGGCTGATGGTGGCGCTGGCACAGGACCCGGGCGAGCACGTCAACCGCGACGGCCTGAAATACATCAACCGCGTATCGGATTTTCTGTTTGTCGCGGCCCGGGCGGTCAATGACAATGGAAATGCCGACGTGTTATGGGTTCCCGGCAAGAACCGCTGAATTTGCCGAGCGGGACAGGTCCTGGCACTCATGTTCATCCCGCTCTACGACAGCAACAGGCTTCGCCATATCAGGCTGCAATATGTGACGATCGGCCTGATCGCGCTCAACGTAGTCGTCTATCTCATCACATCGCTCAGCGGCGAGAATTTCACCAACGCGGCCGTACTCGGCCTGGGCTTCATTCCGTCCGTCGTCCACAACACCGCGGAACTGGATCCCCGCTTCGTGGTGATTCCCGAGCAGCTGAGCTACGTCACCTATGCGTTCCTGCACGCCGACATCTTCCACCTTGGCGGCAACATGCTGTTCCTGTGGGTGTTCGGCGACAATGTCGAGGATGCGCTCGGCCATATCCGCTATCTGATCTTCTATCTGCTGTGCGCCATCGCCGGCGCCCTGTTCCAGAGCCTTGTGGCGTGGGATTCGCAAGTACCGTTGATCGGCGCCTCGGGCGCCATCGCCGGTGTCGTCACCGCCTATCTGATCCTCTACCCGCGGGTAAAAGTGTGGGTTCTCGCCTTTGCCCGCATTCCCCTGCGCATTCCGGCCTTCATCCCCCTCATCCTCTGGGTCCTGTTCCAGGTCGTGATGTTCGCCCGCGGTGGCGAGGACCAGATCTCCTGGGCCTGCCATGTCGGCGGCATCATCGCCGGAGCCATTCTGGTGCTTGTCCTGCGCAGCCGCGGCGTGCCGCTTTTTGCTGCCGCTGACGAGGACGTCCCAACTGCAACGGTTGATCAGCGCCCTCCCGCCGCTGATCCGGCAACCGAACCGCCACCCGCCCCACCAGCGCCGCGCTGGGGCCGAGGAAGCATTCCAGGTCCTGACTGAACCGATTTGAGTCTTCTGGCTGTATTGACGTGCAGGATTGCCGCAACTACGGAAACGTCTCCGTCGCAGCCCAAGGCGGTCAAAGACCAGAATTTCCATCCGGAATGTCGGCTTTCGACAACTCAGAAGGGGCGCAGGCTGTTATAGCGCGCCCAACTATCGTGAAGAGGTGACAGGCAAATGAAGATCCTTGTGCCCGTGAAGCGGGTTGTGGATGCGAACGTCAAGGTTCGCGTGAAGGCTGACGGTTCGGCGGTTGAACTGGCCAATGTGAAGATGGCGATGAACCCGTTCGACGAGATCGCGGTCGAAGAGGCCATCCGGCTGAAGGAAGCCGGCAAGGCCGAAGAGATCATCGTCGTGTCGATCGGCCCGCAGCAGGCGCAGGAAACCCTGCGCACCGCGCTCGCCATGGGCGCCGACCGCGCCATCCTGGTCAAGACCGACGAACAGACCGAGCCGCTCGGCGTCGCCAAGGTGCTGAAGGGCGTCGTCGAGGCGGAGAAGCCCGGCCTCGTCATCCTCGGCAAGCAGGCGATCGACGATGATTCCAACCAGACCGGCCAGATGCTGGCAGCCCTTCTCGGCTGGGCGCAGGGAACCTTCGCCTCCAAGATCGTGCTCGACGGCGATCATGCCAAGGTGACGCGCGAAGTCGACGGCGGCCTGCAGACGGTGGAATTGAAGATGCCGGCGATCGTGACCGCCGACCTTCGCCTCAACCAGCCGCGCTATGCTTCTTTGCCCAACATCATGAAGGCCAAGAAGAAGCCGCTCGACGAGAAGAGCCCGGCCGACTACGGCGCCGACGTCAAGCCACGGCTGAAGGTGATCAAGACCGAGGAGCCGAGCGGCCGCAAGGCAGGCGTCAAGGTCAAGAGCGTCGCCGAGTTGGTCGACAAGCTCAAGAACGAAGCCGGCGTTTTGTAAGCGATCGGGAAAGGAACAGACAAATGGCAATTCTCCTTATCGCAGAACACGACAACGCAACGCTTTCGGACCAGACCGCCAAGGCGCTTTCGGCAGCACTGCAGATCGGCTCGGACGTCCATGTGCTGGTGGCCGGCAAGGGCGCCAAGGGCGCGGCCGATGCCGCCGCTAAGCTCAAGGGCGTGAGCAAGGTGCTACTCGCCGAAGCCGACGAACTCACCGAGCACCTCGCCGAGCCAATGGCAGCGCTCGTCGTTTCATTGGCCGGTGGCTATGACACGATCATCGCGCCGGCGACATCGTCGGGCAAGAACGTCGCGCCGCGCGTGGCCGCCCTGCTCGATGTGGCACAGGTCTCCGAGATCATCGAAGTGGTTTCGCCCGACACGTTCAAGCGGCCGATCTATGCCGGCAACGCCATCCAGACGGTGCAGTCGACCGACGCCAAGAAGGTGATCACCGTGCGCACGGCTTCCTTCCAGGCAGCCCCCGAGGGCGGTTCGGCTGCGGTCGAGACGGTTCAGGCCGCAGCCAATCCCGGCCTGTCGACCTTCGTCGAGAACAAGCTGTCGGAAACCGATCGTCCGGAACTGACCTCGGCCAAGATCATCATCTCGGGTGGCCGCGCGCTCGGCTCCTCGGAGAAGTTCCAGGAGGTCATCCTGCCGGTCGCCGACAAGCTCGGTGCCGCCGTCGGTGCAAGCCGCGCCGCCGTCGATGCCGGCTATGCGCCGAACGACTGGCAGGTCGGCCAGACCGGCAAGGTCGTCGCCCCCGATCTCTACATCGCGGTCGGCATCTCCGGCGCCATCCAGCACCTTGCCGGCATGAAGGATTCGAAGGTCATCGTCGCCATCAACAAGGACGAGGAGGCACCGATCTTCCAGGTCGCCGACTACGGCCTCGTCGGCGATCTCTTCGTCATCCTGCCGGAACTGCAAAAGGCGCTTTGACGCTTTCTGGCAAAGCGTATTAAATAGTGAAGGGTGGGGTAGACGAAGTCACCCCGCCCTTTTAGTTTGCACCGCACAAAAACAGGCCGCAAAGGCCCTTATGACGGGATCGGTGTAATGAGCAAGATCGAGACGATCGGCATTATCGGTGCGGGCCAGATGGGCGGCGGCATCGCCCATGTCTCCGCGCTGTCAGGCTACAAGGTGCTGATATACGATATTTCACCCGACCGCATCGAGAAGGGCATTGCCACGATCAGCGGCAACATGGCCCGTCAGGTCGGATCCGGGAAGCTCGAGGAAAAGGTGCGCAACGACGCGATCGCGCGCATTTCGGCGGCGCCCGCCATGGCCGACCTTGCCGGCGCCGACCTCGTGATCGAGGCAGCGACCGAGGACGAGACGGTCAAGCGCAAGATCTACGCGCAGCTTTGCCCGCAGCTCAATCCCGAAGCCATCCTGGCGACCAACACCTCGTCGATCTCGATCACGCGGCTCGCCGCCCAGACCGACAGGCCGGAACGGTTCATCGGCATACATTTCATGAACCCTGTGCCGCTGATGAAACTGGTCGAACTGGTGCGTGGCATCGCCACCGAAGACCAGACCTTCGAAGCGGCCAAGGCCTATGTCAAACAGCTCGACAAGACGATCACGGTTTCCGAGGATTTCCCGGCCTTCATCGTCAACCGCATCCTGCTGCCAATGATCAACGAGGCGATCTATACGCTCTACGAGGGTGTCGGCTCGGTCGATGCCATCGACACCGCGATGCGGCTCGGCGCCAACCATCCGATGGGACCGCTGCAACTGGCCGATTTCATCGGGCTGGACACCTGCCTGTCGATCATGCAGGTGCTGCATGATGGGCTGTCGGATTCGAAATACCGCCCCTGCCCGCTGCTGGTGAAATATGTCGAGGCTGGCTGGCTTGGCCGCAAGACCGGGCGCGGCTTCTACGATTATCGCGGCGAGCACCCCGTCCCGACGCGCTGAGCCATCAAGTCAGGCATAAACGGATTCCGCGAAATCAGGACGCCGCCGCCAGCGGCTTCGGCGTCTCTGAATTGCGGCTTGTATCATTCTCGTCCGGCGTCGCGAAAACGCATCCCCGGCCGGCGGCCTTGGCGGCATAGCAGGCCGCATCGGCCAGCGCGATGATCTCGTCGACTTCGCCGCAGCCGGCGCGGATCGCGGCCAGCCCGATGCTGGCGCCGATCTGATGGGGCCGGCCATCCCACACGAAGCCCAGACCCCGGATCGCATCGATGATCGACCGCGCGGCGATCTTGGCGCTCGCGGCCGAACCAGACTTCAGGATGACGGCGAATTCATCGCCGCCAAGACGGGCGACGATGTCGTCCGGACCGAGCGCGGCACGCATCGCACCCGCAACCAGCTTGAGCAAGGCATCACCCGCGGCATGGCCGCTCGTGTCGTTGACCAGTTTGAAATGGTCGAGGTCGACGAACATGAACTGATGCTCGGCGCCGGATCTGCGCGCCTGATCGACCAGATCCTCCATGGCGCGGATGAAGCTCGATCGGTTGGCGAGACCGGTCAATGCATCGTGGGCAGCGGCATAGGCGAGTTGGCGCTGCAGGGCACGCGCATCGGTAAAATCCTGGAAAACGATGACCAGCCCGCAGAACTCGCCGCGATCGTTGATGATCGGCGATACGACCTGACGGATGCTGCATCGCGTATCATCGCGCCGGATGAGCACCGCACGGCTGTTCGGGTCCGAGGGTGTGTTGCCACTGACTGAAGGCCGCGTCACGCCTATCCTTTGCCCCGTCTCCTCGTCGACCGCCCAGTAGACATGGCCAAGCATCTTGCCGAGGGCGTCGGAGCCCGCGACGCCGGTCAGCTTCTCGGCAACCGGATTCATGAAGGTTACGCGGTTTGCGGCATCCGTGCAGATGACGGCGTCGCCGATCGATTGAAGCGTTACCCGCAGCCGTTCCTTTTCACCGGCGAGCATCGCGGCGGACATAGCGAAGCTTTCCTCGGCCTGCTTGCGGCGTGTGATGTTGGTGAGGCTGCCGATGGCCCGGACTAACCGTCCTTCATCGTCACGTTCGATGGCCTTGCCACGGTCGAGAATCCATATCCAGTGGCCATCCTTGTGGCGCATCCTGAACTCGGCTTCGAAAAAGTCCGTCTCGCCCTCGATATGGGCCCGGTCGGCCTCGACGACCATTTCACGATCGTCGGGGTGGAGGATCGTCAGCCAGCGATCTGGGTCGCCGTCGAGCTCGCCCTCCGAATAGCCCAGCATCTTCACCCAGGTTCCGGAATAGGTCGTGCCGCCCTTGCGCCTGTCGAGATCCCAGACGCCTTGGCCAGCGCCCGCCAGGGCAAAGTTCCAGCGCGTCTCGGCTTCGGCTATCCGCGCCTCGGATTGTTTACGCGCGTCGATATCCTCGATCTGCGAGACGAGATAGAGCGGCCGGCCGCTGTCCGTATCGCGGATAACGGAGCCGGCAAGCTGGGCCCAGACAGACGTTCCATCCTTCCTGAGGTAGCGTTTTTCGAAGTGAAACGTATTGGCCGTTCCATCCGTCAGGCTCTCCATCGTTTCGCGTCCGGCCTGCACATGATCTGGATGCGTGATCCGCAGGACGGTCAGCGCCTCGATCTCCTCGCGGGTGTAGCCGAGCATGGTGGCGAAGGTGGAATTGGCCTTGAGAATGCGGCCATCGAGACCGACGACGGCGATGCCGATCGGTGAATCCTCCATCATCCGACGAAAGCGCTGCTCGCCCTCGGCGATCTGTCGGCGATCCAGGAAAATCCGTCGGGTGAACAAGGCTATAAGGATACCGGCGCCAGCGATCACCGCGAAGGATATTTGCAGGCAGAGTCTGAGGGTCTCGGCGCCGACGTCGAGGTGCCGCAACAGGACCAGCGCCAGGACAGCGATGAAGCTCGCCACCGGCAACGCCAGCAATGCCTGTCGGTCAGGCCTCAAGCCGAAGAGATGCCGCAATGTCACGATCCGAGCCACCCCAGCGCAATCGTATCTTCCGATAAAATCTTGACGGACCGATTTTAAGGAAATCTTGCGCCGTGGGTGTAAGCGGCACCACGAACCGGCAAACAATTGCCGGCATGATTAAGGATCGGTGTTTATTGGCCCCGATCCCCACCTGTCGCTACCAGCGCACGAAGAGGCGCCCCCCCAGCGCCCCTAGCGCGGCAAGGGCGCCGATTGCTATCGTGTACCAGGAGGCCACGAAAAGCGGCGAATCGTCGAAGCAGTGCGCGGCATAGAAGGTCGCCGCCAGCCCACCGGCAAGCAGGCCGGCAACAGCGCCGGCAAGCACCGGCCGTGTCGGTGCGCCGTAGCGCAGCATCCACAGGAAGATCGCAAGCGGGCCAATGCCGATCAGCGGAATGAAGGTCATGCAGATCATCATGTTGGTGCCGACAAGGCGCGTGCCCCAGTCGGCCGAGGGCACTGCGAACAGCTCCAGAATGACGGCCGCGGCCACGAGCAGCGGCGCGGCAATCATCCCCATGGCCGCTCGGCCCGTCGAGGCACCGGGTGTCGACAAGGCGCGGACCAGGGCAAAGGCGCTGATCGCAAGCACGATGGTGAAAACAAATTTGGAGAGGAAGCGCATCGTATGCGCTGCGGCCATGAAGTCCGGGCGCGGACCGATCGTCAGCAGGAAAACGACTGCCGCGATCACGGCCGCCGCGCCGGCCGCAATCCACCAGGCCGAGCGCAAAGGCATCGTCTTGCTGCGGGCATCGGCGTCCAGCGCCTTGATGAGATCGTCGGTCCTCATGTCATTCCCGCCCGAATCGCCCCTGTCCAAATCGCTTGGCAATGGCGGCGAGCCCGCGATGCAGCGACACGCGCACCGCCGTCTCGCTGATACCGAACTTGGCTGCCGTCTCGCCGATGGAACGGCCTTCCACCGACACCGCCGAGACCACCGATCGCTGCGCCGGCGACAGGCTGTCGAGCGCCCGGTTGATATCGCGTTCGCTGACGGTTTCCGCTTCCGGCTCGGCGAACGTCTCGGCGATATCGTCGACATCGATCTCGATGCGCCGTCCGCGCCGCCGGAACGCGTCGATCAGCTTGAAACGTGCAATGGCGTAGACCCAAGGCAACACCGGCGCATCCTGGCGCCAGGTATGCCGTTTCACATGAATGGCCAGCAAGGTTTCCTGCACGACATCCTCGGGGTCGACTCCGCCCTGCACGATCTTGCGCCGGGCAAAGCCCCGAACGAGCATGGCAACCCGGTGCAGAAAGTTGGCGTAAGCCCTTTCATCTCCCGCGATCGCGGCCCGCAGCAGCCGGGAAAGCTCGGCCTCGTCCTTGCCGGTCACAAGAGTCACTCCCCCGATTTTCGCGTCTCGGCGCTGATTTGTTACGTGGCCGGCGAAATAATGTCCAAGCCAAACTGCGGGCAAGTCACGAAAACCGCAGCTTCGGACAATTCCATGGTCGCGGCGTTCTCATCACGCTGAATTGTCCGCCGCCGCATCGCTCTTTCGCCCCGGCGACCGATTGAAGCAGCCTGCCAATGTTGACTATTGGTGTCATGTATTGATAGCTGCGGCCGTGCCAGACCCAAGACCATCAAGATCGAGGATTACGCAATGAAATATGCTCTTTCCACCCTTGCCGGCGCCACCGCGCTCGCAATCAGCCTGATCGTCGGTCCGGCGATGGCCGAAGATGCCGGCATCATCGTCTACAACGCCCAGCACGAGAGCCTGACCAAGGAATGGGCCGAAGGCTTCACCAAGGAAACGGGCATCAAGGTCACCGTGCGCAACGGTGGCGACAGCGATTTCTCCAACCAGATCGTCGCTGAAGGCGCTTCCTCGCCCGCTGACGTGTTCCTGACGGAAAACTCGCCGGCCATGGCGCTGGTCGAGAGCGCCGGCCTGTTCGCGCCGGTCGATGCCGACACGCTGGCCCAGGTCCCGCAGGACTTCCAGCCGGCAAGCGGCAAATGGGTGGGTGTGGCCGCGCGCAGCACCGTCTTTGCCTACAACAAGACCAAGCTCAACGCCGACCAGTTGCCGAAGTCGATGCTTGATCTCGCCGATCCGAGCTGGAAGGGCCGTTGGGCCGCCTCGCCGTCGGGCGCCGACTTCCAGGCGATCGTCAGCGCCCTGCTGCAGCTCAAGGGTGAAGCCGCCACGGCCGACTGGCTAAAGGCGATGAAGACGAATTTCACCGCCTATAAGGGCAACAGCACCGTGATGAAGGCGGTCAATGCCGGCGAGATCGATGGCGGCGTGATCTACCACTATTACTATTTCGGCGATCAGGCCAAGACCGGCGAAAACAGCAAGAACGTCGAGCTGCACTATTTCAAGAACCAGGATCCGGGCGCGTTCGTCTCGATTTCCGGTGGCGGCGTGCTGGCCTCGAGCAAGCATCCCAAGGAAGCACAGGCCTTCCTGAAGTGGGTTACCGGCAAGGGTGGCCAGGAGGTGCTGAAGACCGGCGATTCCTTCGAATACGCTGTCGGCAAGGGTGCCGAATCCAACCCCAAGCTGGTGCCGCTGGCCGACCTGCAGGCGCCGAAAGTCGATCCGACGACGCTGAACTCCAAGAAGGTCACCGATCTGATGACCGCGGCCGGCTTGCTTTAGCCAGCATACGTCCTAAAAGGGCAACGACTGCGCTCCCGCGGGATTTCGCTTTCCGCGGGAGCGCTCTGTTTTCGAGATGGCATTCGCCAAATGACGACACGCTGCGTTCCCAACCGCCTTGGCGGCATCGCGACCGTTTCCGCCACCGGGCGGCGGCGGAGCGTCTGAGCTGATGCAGTCCCCCGCCGATCTGGCACATTCAAGCCTGCCGTCGGGAACGGCGGACCGACGTCGCCGGCCGCTGTCGTGGATCGCGATCGTCGCCGCTTTCGTCTCGCTGTTCGCGCTGCTGCCCCTCGCCTTCATCATCTGGGTCGCCGTACAGACCGGCTGGGAAACCGTGGCGGCGCTGGTCTTCCGACCTCGCGTTGGCGAGCTCCTGGTCAACACCGTCCTGCTGGTCGTGTTGACCGTGCCGATCTCCATCGTTCTATCGGTGGCGCTGGCCTGGCTGACCGAGCGCAGCGACCTGCTGGGCGCCCGGATCTGGTCCTGGCTTTCAGTGGCGCCGCTTGCCATCCCCGCCTTCGTGCACAGCTACGCCTGGATCACCATGGTGCCCAGGATGCACGGCCTGTGGGCCGGCGTTCTGGTTTCCGTCATCGCCTATTTCCCGTTCCTCTATCTGCCGGTGTCGGCGGCCCTGCGCCGCCTCGACCCCGCCCTGGAGGATGCGGCGGCAGCGCTTGGCCTTGGGCCCCGGCGCGTGTTCTGGCGGGTCGTGCTGCCGCAACTTAGGCTCGCCATCTGTGGCGGCTCATTGCTGGTCGGCCTGCATCTCCTGGCCGAATACGGGCTCTACGTCTTCATCCGCTTCGACACCTTCACCACGGCAATCGTCGACCAGTTCCAGTCGACCTTCAACGGACCGGCGGCCAACATGCTGGCCGGCGTCCTGGTCACCTGCTGTTTCGTGTTGCTCGCACTGGAAGTCCTGGTGCGCGGCGAGGAGCGCTATGCGCGCGTCGGTTCCGGCGCGGCGCGCCAGCAGCAACGCACAAGACTCGGACGCGCCACAATCCTCTGCATGGCTCTGCCGATCATCACCTCGCTGCTGGCGCTTGGCGTGCCTTTCGTCACCATCGGCCGCTGGCTCGTGGCTGGCGGCGCCGATGTCTGGCGTTTCGACGAGATCGGCCTGGCGCTCGGCCAGACGCTGTTCCTGGCGCTTGCCGGTGCGCTGCTCGCCACCGTCGCCGCCATGCCGATGGCCTGGATATCGATCCGTGCCCCCAGCCGCCTGCAGCGCCTGCTGGAAGGCTGCAACTACATCGTCGGCTCGCTGCCGGGCGTCGTCGTGGCATTGGCCCTGGTCACCATCACCGTGCGCATTGCCATGCCGCTCTACCAGACACTGTTCACCATCCTGGTCGCCTACGCGCTGATGTTCCTGCCGCGTGCCCTGGTCAGCCTGCGGGCCTCGATCGCGCAGGCCCCGGTCGAACTCGAACGTGCCGCTTCCAGCCTTGGCCGGGCACCGCTCAAGGCTTTGTGGTCGACGACGATCCGCCTCTCGGCGCCGGGTGCCGCCGCCGGCATGGCGCTGGTGGCGCTCGGCATCATGAACGAGTTGACCGCGACCCAGATGCTGGCGCCCAACGGCACCCGCACGCTGGCGATGGCATTCTGGTCCTACAGCGGCGAGATCGACTATGCGTCGGCGGCGCCCTATGCCTTCATCATGGTGGCGATGTCGTTGCCCTTGACCTGGCTGCTCTATGTTCAATCGAAGCGGATGGCCGGGCGATGAGCTTTCTTGAACTCGAGGGCCTGAACAAGCATTACGGCCCGGTCGCCGCACTTGCCGGCGTCGACCTCAAGGTTTCCAGCGGCAGCCGCACCGCAATCGTTGGCCCGTCCGGCTGCGGCAAGACGACGTTGCTGCGGCTGATTGCCGGCTTCGAGGCGCCCGACCAGGGCCGCATCGTGCTCGATGGCGCGGTGCTGGCCAATGGCGGCAGCGCGGTGCCGGCGCATCGCCGTGGCGTCGGCGTGGTGGCGCAGGACGGCGCCCTGTTCCCGCATCTGACAATCTCCGACAATATCGGCTTCGGCATGGCGCGCGACGAGGACAAACGCGTGGAGCGCATCGCCGAACTCGCCTACACCGTCGGGCTCGACAAGGCGATCCTGAAACGCCATCCGCACGAACTCTCGGGCGGCCAGCAGCAGCGCGTGGCGCTGGCACGTGCCATGGCCATGAAACCCCGGCTGATGCTCCTCGACGAGCCGTTCTCGGCGCTGGATACCGGCCTGCGCGCCTCGATGCGCAAGGCCGTGGCCGAGCTCCTCGAGGCCGCCGGCATCACCACCATCCTGGTGACCCACGACCAGGCCGAGGCCCTGTCCTTCGCCAGCCAGGTGGCTGTTATGCGCGACGGCAAGTTCTCGCAGATCGGCACGCCGCGGGAACTCTATCTCAAGCCGAAGGACAGGATGGTCGCCGAGTTCCTTGGCGATGCCATCATCCTGCCGGCGAAGATATCCGACGGCTTTGCCAACTCGCCGCTCGGACGTATCGCCGTCGACACGAATGAGCATCGCGATGTCGCACGCATCATGCTGCGTCCCGAGCAGATAGGGCTGAAACGAACCTCGCGCGAGGGCATGTCGGGCACCCCGGACATGCTGTTCGGCGAGGTGACCGAGTCCGAATTCGCCGGCTCGATGTGCACGATCGCGGTGCGGCTTCTCAACAGCGCCGATCCCCCGGACGCCGCCGCGATCGGCAACACACCGTTGACCCTGCGCAAGCCCGGCATGGATGCACCGATGGTCGGCGAGATCGTCCGGCTGACCGTGTCCGGAAAGGCGCATGTTCTTGCCTGAACGCCGCGCGCGTTGCGCGATCAGAGTGCCGGTTCCAGCACCGAAGCCTTGAAGACATCGAGCCGGGCTCCGCTCGGCGACGCGAAGAAATGCATGTCGTCGGGCGAAAACTGAAGGCCGACCGCGGTACCAGGCTCGGGATGGATGGCCTCCGACGTCATGACCGAAAACGGTGCGCCGTCGAGATCGACATAGATGACCCGGCCCGCGCCCAGTTCCTCGACGAGGTCGACGGTCGCGTCGAGCGCGCCCGGCGTGCCCTGCGCGACCAGGCGCACGGCCTCCGGCCGGATGCCGACCGCGACCTCGGTGCCGACCGGCAGCCCGGCGCGCGGGATGGCCAGGCGCCGGCTGCCGCCCAGCAGCGAAAGTCCGTCGAGCGTGACCACGCCCTCCAGCATGTTCATCGCCGGCGCGCCGACGAAGGTCGCCACGAAGCGGCTGGCCGGGCGGGTGTAGACTTCGCCGGGTGTACCGACCTGCTCGACGCGGCCGCCATTCATGACGACAAGCCGATCGGCAAGCGTCATCGCCTCGACTTGGTCATGGGTGACGAAGACGGAGGTGACGCTGAGCCGGCGATGCAACTTGCGGATTTCAGAGCGCATCTGGACGCGCAGCTTGGCATCGAGATTGGAAAGCGGTTCGTCGAACAGGAAGACCTTGGGCTCGCGGATCATGGCGCGTCCCATGGCGACGCGCTGGCGCTGGCCACCCGAGAGAGCGGCGGGCTTGCGGTCGAGCAACGGTTCGAGCTCGAGGATGCGTGCCACGGCGCGGATGCGCTTCATGCGCTCCGCGCTGGGAATGCCCGCTACTTTCAGCGAGTAGCCGATGTTGTCGGCGACGCTCATATGCGGATAGAGCGCATAGTTCTGGAACACCATGGCGCAGCCACGCTCGCGCGGCTCGAGCTTGTTGACCACGGTGCCGTCGATAGCGATCGTGCCGCCGGAGATGTCTTCCAGCCCGGCGATCATGCGCAGCAGCGTGGACTTGCCGCAGCCGGACGGTCCCAGGATGACGACGAACTCGCCCGAGGCGAAGTCGAGGTCGACGCCGTGCACGACCTGCGTCTTGGCGTAATTCTTCTTGACGCCCCGAATGGTGATGGAGGCCATTTTTGTCTCCTGTTATTTCTCGGTGGCGACCAGGCCACGCACGATCCAGCGTTGCATGAGCACCACGACGACCAGCGGCGGCAGCATGACGATAAGCGTGCCAGCCATGGCAATGTGCCATTCCGGAGTGCCGCCGACATTGGGAATGAGAAACTTGAGCTCGGTGACCGCCATCGCATGTGACTGGTCGGTGGTGATGAGCAGCGGCCACAGATACTGGTTCCAGGCCCACAGGAACATGATGGTGCCGAGCGCCGCCATGTTGTTGCGCGAGAGCGGAATAAGGACATCGATGAAGAAACGCAGTGGCCCTGCACCGTCCATGCGCGCCGCCTCGGTCAGTTCATCCGGCACGGTGAGGAAGAACTGCCGGTACAGGAACGTGCCCGTGGCCGTGGCGACCAGCGGCAGGATCAGTCCGGGATAGGAATTGAGCAGCCCGAGGCTGAGCGAGACCTCCACGCCCGACACCTTCTCGATCAGCCAGCTCAAGCCTGTCACGTCGAGGATGGCCTGATAGGGCGACAGGACATTGGCGACGACCGCATAGGTCGGCACGATACGAACTTCCAGCGGCAGCATCAGGGTGACGAAGATCAGCCAGAAGATGAACATCCGGCAGGGAAAGCGGAAATAGACGATCGAGAAGGCCGTAAGCGCCGAAATGATCACTTTACCCGCCGCCACGCCGCCGGCGACGATGAAGCTGTTGAGCAGCTTGGGGCCGAGATCGGCCGTCACCCAGGCCGTCTTGATGTTGACCCAGAAGTCGCTGCCCGGCAGCAGCGACATCGGCACATCGTTGACATCCCTCAGATTGTGCGACGCGGCGATGGCGACGATCAGGAACGGCGCGACGCAGAAGACAAAGCCGATGAACAGGATCAGATGCGTGAAGAAATTGAGCAATGGGGTGCGCTCTACCATGTCATCCTCATCCGTAGTGCACGCGCCGCTCGATGAAGCGGAACTGGAAGATGGTGAGCACGATGATGAGCAGCATCAGGATAATGCTCTGCGCGGCGGCACCCGAATAATCCAAACCTTTGAAGCCGTCGGAATAGATCTTGTAGACCATCAGGTTGGTCGCGTTCGCCGGGCCGCCGGCCGTCATGATGTCGACGATGCCGAAGGAATCCTGGAAACTCTCGGTGATGTTGATGACCAGCAGGAAGAAAATCGTCGGCGTGATCAATGGGAACTGGATATCCCGGAAGCGTCTGAGGACGCCGGAGCCGTCCATTGCGGCGGCCTCGATCAGCGAGCGGGGTATGGCCTGGAACGCGGCGAGGAAGAAGATGAAGTTGTAGCCGACATATTTCCACGAGAAGGCGATGATGATCGATGCCATGGCATCCGCACCGTCGAGACCCGGATCCCAGATTCCCGGCCACATCCGGTTGATGACGGAAAGGAACCCCGCCTCCGGCGCCAGGATGAAGCGGAACGCCAGCGCCAGCGCGGGCGCCGCGATGCCATAGGGCCAGATCAGCACCACGCGATAGAGACGCGAGCCGGCGAGTTGTCGATCGGTCAAGGCGGCGAGCACGAGCGCGATGAACATCGCAAGCCCGGTGCTGATCCCGGCAAAGACAAGGCTGGCGGTGATCGAATTCCAGTAATCGGCACTGGACAGGATCGCGCGGAAATTCTCGAGCCCGACCCATATGTTGCCGCCGCCCCAGGGCTGCTGCAGCGTCAGCGACCAGTAAACGGCCTGGCCTGCCGGCCAGTAGAAGAACGTGAAGATCAGCAGCAATTGCGGCACCGCGAACAGGATGCCGATCGACCATTTGCTGAAGGTGACGCGCTTTTCCATTGGTCCGGTTTCCGCGAATATGAAACGGCCGCCCGCTGGGTGCCAGCGGGCGGCCCTGAAAACTCAGGCGATCAGGGCAGCGTCTTGCCCGGATAGGTCTGCTGGAAGCGGTCGAGGATCGCGTCGCCGTTCTTGACCAGCGTGTCGAGGCCTTCCTGGACGCTGACCTTGTTGGCGAAGATCGCCTGCATCTGCGTGCCGAACTCGGCGCGGATCTGGGTGAAATTGCCCAGACGGACACCGCGGGTGATGTCGGTCGGCTCGGACGCGGTCAGGCTGGCGATCGCGACTTCACGGCCCTTGTAAGGCGCCTTGTCGTAGAAGCCATCGGCCTTCATGTAGTCGAAGCCCGACTTGGTCACCGGGATGTAGCCGGTGTTGGTCGACCAGAACAAAGCGGTCTTGGGGTCGTGGATGAAGTTGAGGAACGCGGCCGCGCCCTTGTATTCCGCATTCGACTTGCCGGACAGGACCCAAAGCGAGGCGCCGCCGACCAGCGAATTCTTGCGCTCGGTGCCGGCATAGACAGGCAGTTCGGCGACATCCCAATGCATGCCTTCCTTCTGCGTCCTGGCAACCGAGCCATGGTCGCCGACCGAGGTCAGGATGATCTGGCAGGTGCCGGAAGCGAAAGCCTGGACCATGTCCTGGCCAAGATCCTTCGACTTGATCTTGATCAGGCCGGCGTCATACCACTTCTTCAGGTCGGTGACGTACTGGACGAACTTGGTCTTGTTGACTTCCAGGCGAGCGTCGAGCCCGTCATAGCCGTTGTTCTTGGTCGCGATCGGCTGGTTGTGGATAGCGGAGAACTGCTCCATCAGCTGCCAGCTTTCATTGGCGGAGATGTTGATCGCCATCGGGCATTCATAGCCAGCGTCCTTCATGGCCTGAAGGTCGGCGCCGACGTCTTCCCAGGTCTTCGGAGCCTCGGTCTTGCCGATCTTGGCGAATGCGTCCTTGTTCCAATACAGGAGCGCGGTCGAGGAGTTGAACGGGAAGGACAGCATCTCGCCCTTCGACGTCGCGTAGTAGCGTGCGATGCCGGGAAAATAGTCGTTGTAGTCGACCTTGTAGCCGTTTTCTTCCATCAGCTTGTCGGCGGGCTTGTAGGCGCCCGACAGCATCATGGTGGCGGTGCCGACGTCGTAGACCTGGACGACGGTGGGCTGCTTGCCAGCGCGGAAGGCGGCGATGGTGTTCTGCAGCGTGGCGTCATAATTGCCCTGGCTGGTGCAGACGACTTCGTAGTCCTTCTGCGACTCGTTGAAGTTCTTGCACATCGTGTCGACGACTCGGGCAAGATCGCCCGAAAGGCCGAACCAGAAATCGAACTTGGTGGGTGCGGCGGCGGCGGGCGACGCCAACGCAATCCCGATTGCGCCGGCGGCAAAGGCCGCAAGGCCGTGCTTGATGATCGACATGGGTTTCTTTCCCTCTTGAGTGGCTTTTGACAAGGGGCTCGCGCAAGTCCTTGCCCGCTCTCTTAGAGAAGGTATGTGACAGTTCTGCTGTGACTCTCCGGGCCTGTGGAGGTAGCCTAACCCGAGAGATGCAATGGCGTTTCGACAGACCTCGACGCCATCTCAAACGAGATCCAAGTCCTGCCTGTCCAAGCGACGTCGAAAACACAGTCCAGCCGGCATCGCGCAGAACAATGCGACCCTTTCCACCGCCTCCACAACCTGGAAAGCACGTTCAAGTTGCAACCGAATAACCAATTCTTCATCCGCCCGGTACTAATCAATTGTATTACCTTGATTTTCGCGGGCAGATCAGGTGAAGCAGAATGTTGACGGTTTATAATTGTATAATCCATGAGCATGATCTGAGATTGGTCGCTCTTGCTGCACTTATTTGCGGTATCTCTTCCTCTTCTGCGATTATTCTCCTTCGGCATATTGATAGATCGACCAATCGAAATCGCTATGCATGGCTGACTATTGCTGCGGCCTCGACCGGATTCGGGATCTGGGCGACCCACTTCATCGCGATGCTTGCGTTCTCGCCAGGCATACCAAACGCATACAATACGGAACTTTCGGTACTTTCACTTGCCGCCGCCATAGTCTTGACATTTGCGGGCATGTGGATCGCCACCTTGCGTGGTGGCATCGACCATTACCTTGTCGGCGGCGCGGTTCTCGGAGCCGGTATCGCGGCCATGCACTACACCGGCATGGCGGCATTCGAGGTACAGGGCCGGATCGTCTGGAACCAGCTGCTGGTCGCGGTCTCCCTGCTGGCAGGCATAACACTTGCCGCACTGGCGCTTCTTGTCGTGCTGCGCCGCCCGTCCACGCTGGGCACAATCTGCGCCGCCGTGCTGTTGACGCTGGCGATCTGCACCTTGCATTTCGTCGCCATGGCCGCGGTCTCCATATTCCCGGACTCCTCGATCGAGATATCGCAATACACGATCGAACCGGTGTCGCAGGCCTTTGCCGCCGCCGCCGCCAGTCTGGTTATCCTTGTGCTTTCGGCCGCGGCGCTATGGATCGACCTGCGATTCCGCCGCCACAAGGTCGAAGCCGAACGCATGCACGGCCTGGCGAACGCCGCGATCGAAGGCCTCATCGTCTGCGACGGCACCCGCATTGTCAGCGCCAATGACAGCATCGCGGCCCTGACCGGCATATCGGCCAACGCACTGAATGCGATGAGGCTTGGCGACCTTTTCGGCGAGCGTACGGCTTCCAACATGGCCGAGTTCGACGGGCAGGCACAGGAGGCTGAGCTCAGAAGCCGTGATGGAACCACGATCCCTGTCGAGTTGATCGCGAGAAGCATCGACTATTGCGGCAAACCGCATAGCGTGGTCGCCGTTCGCGACATCCGCGAGCGCAAGAAGGCGGAGCAGGAGATCCTTCGCCTCGCCCATTTCGATCCGCTCACCGGATTGGCCAATCGCCGGAGTTTTTCCGGTCGGCTCGACGCGGAAATCGCGGCCGTGGACCGGGGCGGGAGAGGTGGGCATCTTGCGCTGCTGCTGCTCGACCTCGACCGGTTCAAGGAGGTGAACGACATTTTCGGGCATGCCGCCGGCGACGCCATGCTGCAGAAGGTTGCACGCTGCGCGTCCAGCGCCTTGCGTCACGGCCAGATGCTCGCACGCCTTGGCGGCGACGAGTTCGCCGTCATCGCTCCGAACCTCCCCGACCCACAGGCCGCGGGCCGCATTGCACAGGCCGTGCTGGCGGCGATGCGCGAGGAGAACCGGCTTTCAGCCGGAGGCGGCCTCATGTCGGCCAGCATCGGCATCGCCCTCTACCCGCTGGACGCCGACGACCAGGCCGCGCTGATCAGCCACTGCGATACCGCGCTTTATCGCGCCAAGGCCGAGGGCAAGGACACTTACCGCTATTTCGAGGCTTCGATGGGCGCCGAGGCCCGCGACAAGCGGGTGATGGAGCATGATTTGCGCCAGGCGGTGGCACGCAACGAGTTTCGCCTCGTCTACCAGCCGCAAAAGGAAATCAGCACCGGCAAGATGATCGGGTTCGAAGCCTTGATCCGCTGGCGGCATCCGGAGCGCGGCGACGTGCCCCCGGCAGTGTTCATTCCGGTCGCTGAAGACAGCGGCGCCATCGTCCAGATCGGCGACTGGGTGATGGCGACGGCTTGTGAAGAAGCCGCCCGTTGGAAAAATCCCCTGACGATCGCGGTCAATGTCTCAGCGGTGCAGCTTCACAACCCGAATTTCAGCCGCAAGGTCCATGAGGTCCTGCTTCGGTCCGGCCTCGCGCCGGGCAGGCTCGAACTCGAAATCACCGAAACGGCGCTGGTGAAGGACATGCCGCGCGCATTGGCGACCTTGCGGCAGGTCAAGGCGCTAGGTGTGCGCGTGGCCATGGATGATTTCGGCACCGGCTACTCCTCGCTCTCCAATCTGCGCGCATTCCCCTTCGACAAGATCAAGATCGACGGATCCTTCATCAAGTCGGTGGACAGCAACGGCCAGGTCGCGGCCATCGTACGCGCCGTGCTGGGCCTGGGGCGCGGCCTCGGCCTGCCTGTCCTGGCGGAAGGCGTCGAGACCCTGGGCGAGCTGAAATTCCTCGATGCCGAGGCCTGTGAGATCGGGCAAGGCTACTATCTTGGCCGGCCGAGCCCGATTGAAACCTTCGGCGAACTGACCGGCGTGACGGCACCCGTGATCCAGGACGAAGATGCCAGGCATCGCAGCGGAAGCATCCTGATGCTGGAGCCAGCCGCCGCTTTGCGCTCAGCCTGATGGTGCGAGCGCCGCTTCCACCAGCCGCCGTGCGTCCGGCCCCGACCATTCGGCCGGGCCGTTCATATGGGCGATCAGGCAGCCCTCGCCATCGACCAGCATGGTGACTGGCAAGCCAAGCGCCAGGCCGCGCGTCTTGAGATCATTGAACAGCGCCATCGACGAATCGCGGTAGTAGCCGAGTGACTGGACGCCGGTGTCCTTGAGGAACTTCTTCGGCTTCACATCGTCGCCGGCATCGACATTGACGGCGACGACTTCGAACGCGTTGCTGCCTTTTTCCTTCTGCAGCGCGTCGAGCGCCGGCATCTCGGCACGGCACGGCGCGCACCATGTCGCCCACAGATTGAGCAGCACCGTCTTGCCGGCATGGTCGGCGATCGTCATCGGCTTGCCGTTGGGCCCGTTGAAGGCGAGGCGTCTCAACGATTGCGGCGGGTCGGCCGGCAAAAGTGCGGCGACCTGGCCGGTGGCGGAGGCGGCGACCTTCTTGGCGCGTTCGCTCTTGGCGGCGCAGGCGACATCGTCCTTGCTGTTGCCGACGGCGGCTTGCTGCGCCGGGGCGTTGTTGCCAGAACCGCTCTCCCTGACATATACCGCGACCGCGCCGGCAAGCACGCCCGCCACCAGGGCGGCAAGGATGAGGCGCGGGGCCGGGAAAAGTCTATTGCGGTCTGCCATTTCTGAAATTGCTCCGGGACACAGGTTTTATAGCGATGAACGACAAGAAGGCCAGCAACCAGATGTGGGGCGGACGTTTTGCCTCGGGTCCGACCGCGATCATGGAAGCCATCAACGCGTCGATCTCGTTCGACCGCAAACTCTACGCACAAGACATTCGCGGCTCGATCGCCCATAGCGAGATGTTGGCGCAAGCCGGCATTATTTTGGCGGCCGATCAAGAAAAAATCGCTGAAGGGCTGAACACGATCCTGAAGGAGATCGAAGCCGGCACGTTCGAGTTCTCGACCCGGCTGGAAGACATTCACATGAATGTCGAGGCCCGCCTCGCCGAGCTGATCGGCCCGGCCGCCGGACGGCTGCACACCGCCCGCTCGCGCAACGACCAGGTCGCCGTCGACCTCAGGCTCTGGGTCAAGGACGAGTGCTTTCGCGTCGCCGAGGCGCTGAAAGGTCTGATCGCGGCATTCCTGGAACGCGCCGAAGAGCACGCGGCAACCGTAATGCCCGGCTTCACCCATATGCAAACCGCGCAGCCGGTGACCTTCGGCCATCATTGCATGGCCTATGTCGAGATGTTCGGCCGCGACCTGTCGCGCGTCCGCGACGCCATCGAACGCATGGACGAAAGCCCGCTCGGTTCGGCGGCCCTTGCCGGCACCAGCTTCCCCATCGACCGGCACGCAACCGCGAAGGCACTCGGCTTCCGCGAGCCGATGCGCAATTCCCTCGACGGCGTTTCGGACCGCGATTTCGCGCTGGAATTCCTGGCCATGGCGGCGATCTGCGCGACGCATCTGTCGCGGCTGGCCGAGGAAATCATCATCTGGTCGACGCCGCAATTCGGCTTCATCAGGCTGTCGGACAGCTTCTCCACCGGCTCGTCGATCATGCCGCAGAAGAAGAACCCGGACGCCGCCGAACTGGTGCGCGGCAAGACCGGGCGCGTCAACGGCCATCTGGTCGGCCTGCTGACCGTGATGAAGGGCATGCCCCTGACCTATGGCAAGGACATGCAGGAGGACAAGGAATCGGTGTTCGACGCCGCCGAGACGCTAGACCTGATGCTGGCGGCGATGACCGGCATGGTCTCCGACATGACGGTGAACGCAACCGCGATGAAGAAGGCCGCCGGCTCCGGCTATTCGACGGCGACCGACCTTGCCGACTGGCTGGTGCGCACGCTTGGCCTGCCGTTTCGCGAGGCGCACCATGTCACCGGCCGCGCCGTGGCGCTGGCCGAGCAGAAGAAGGTGGCGCTGGACAAGCTGTCGCTCGAGGATATGCAATCCATTCATCCCGGCATCACCTCGGACATATTCTCGGTGCTCGCGGTGCAGAATTCGGTGAAGAGCCGCACAAGCTTCGGCGGCACCGCGCCATCGGAAGTGCGCAGGCAGATACGCTATTGGAAAAAGCGGCTAGCGAAGGCTTGAGCTAGGGTGCAATACACCGAAAACTCGGCTAAAAGCGGCGGCGGACAATAGTTTCGGACGGATGGATCGATGACCGGAAGCAGGATTTTGATGACGCTGACGCTTCTGGCAGCGATGGCCGCCGTGACGGCCTGCGGCAGGAAGGGCGGGCTCGACACGCCCTACGAGGCAGCCGTGCAGGCCCGCAAGGATGCCGAGAGGGCCAAGCAGCCCGTGCCGCCGGAGCCGGCAAAACCGGTCGAGGACAAGAAGTTCATTCTCGACCCGTTGATCTAGATTTCCGGAACCATTCTCGTGAACCATTTCGACTACCGCGACGGCGTGCTGCATGCCGAGGACGTGGCCATCCCCGATATCGCGGCCAGCGTCGGCACGCCCTTCTATTGTTATTCGACGGCGACCCTGACCAGGCATTTCCGCGTCTTCGCCCAGGCTTTTGCCGGGCTCGATGCGCTGGTCTGCTATGCCATGAAGGCCAATTCCAACCAGGCGGTGCTGAGGACGCTGGCAAAGCTCGGCGCCGGCGCCGACGTGGTGTCGGAAGGCGAATTGCGCCGCGCGCTGGCCGCCGGCATTCCTGCCGGCAAGATCCTGTTTTCGGGCGTCGGCAAGACCGCGCGTGAAATGGATTTTGCCCTCACCGCCGGCATCCTCTGCTTCAATGTCGAGTCGGAACCCGAACTCGAACTGCTGTCGGCCCGAGCCATGGCGTTGGGCAAGGTGGCGCCGATCTCGCTGCGTATCAATCCGGATGTCGATGCGAAGACCCACAAGAAGATCTCCACTGGCAAGGCCGAGAACAAGTTCGGCATTCCCTGGCAGAAGGCGCGGCAGGTCTATGCCCGTGCTGCACAACTTCCGGGCATCAAGGTCACCGGCATCGACACCCATATCGGCAGCCAGATCACCGAGCTGCAGCCCTTCGACGATGCCTTCGCCCTGCTGGTGGATCTGGTCGGCGCGCTGCGTGGCGACGGGCATGCCATCGACCATGTCGATCTCGGCGGCGGCCTGGGCATTCCCTACCGCGTCGACAACAACCCGCCTCCCCTGCCCGATGCCTATGCCCAGATCGTCAGGAAGCATGTCACCAAGCTTGGGCTGAAGGTGATGTTCGAGCCAGGCCGGCTGATCGTCGGCAATGCCGGTATCCTCGTCTCCGAGGTGATCTTCGTGAAGGAGGGCGACGCCAAGAATTTCCTCGTCGTCGATGCC
This sequence comes from Mesorhizobium shangrilense, assembly GCF_040537815.1. Taxonomy (NCBI): domain Bacteria; kingdom Pseudomonadati; phylum Pseudomonadota; class Alphaproteobacteria; order Hyphomicrobiales; family Phyllobacteriaceae; genus Mesorhizobium; species Mesorhizobium shangrilense. Next base: position 191,764 of record NZ_JBEWSZ010000005.1, on the reverse strand, counting down.
GCCATGAACGACCTGATCCGGCCGACGCTCTATGACGCCTTTCACGACATCAAGCCGGTGGTGCAGCCGCCGGCCGAAACGCCGCGCATGATGGTCGATGTCGTCGGCCCGGTCTGCGAGACCGGAGACTATCTCGGCCTCGATCGCGACCTGCCCAGGCTGAAGTCCGGCGACCTGATTGCCGTGTCCACCGCCGGCGCCTACGGTGCGGTGCAGGCTGGCACCTACAACACGCGCCTGCTGGTGCCTGAAGTGCTGGTCGACGGCGACCGCTTCCACGTTGTGCGCCCGCGCCAGACCTATGACGACCTGATCGGATTGGATTCCATGCCCGACTGGCTTGCATAGTCTCGCGCAATCGGACCTGTCGGCTAAAGGGAGCAACCATGGCAGACGGAAACATGATCACACGCGAACGCATTGCCGCGATGGAACCGCGCATTCGTCCCTATGTGCGCCACACGCCGGTGTTGCGGGTCGACATGATGGATTTCGATCGTCCGCCGATGGCCTTGGATCTGAAGCTTGAATGCCTGCAGCATTCCGGCTCGTTCAAGGCGCGTGGCGCCTTCACCAATCTTCTCGAGCGGCCGGTCCCCAAGGCCGGCGTCGTCGCGGCATCGGGCGGCAATCATGGCGCGGCGGTCGCCTATGCGGCCATGCGGCTCGGCCACAAGGCGACGATCTTCGTTCCGGAAGTGAGCCCCGCGGCCAAGCTGGAACGGATTCGCAGCTATGGCGCCGAGCTGGTCGTCGGTGGCGCCCGCTATGCCGAGGCGCTCGCCGCCAGCGAGGCTTTCGCCGAGAAATCCGGCGCCCTGCAGATCCATGCCTTCAACCAGGAGGAAACGCTGGTCGGGCAAGGCACGCTCGGCCTTGAGATCGAAGCCGACCTGCCGGATATCGACACGCTCCTGGTCGCTGTCGGCGGTGGCGGCCTGATCGGCGGTATCGCCGCCTGGTTCGCCGGCCGCATCCGCATCATCGCCGTCGAGCCCGAGGGCGCACCGACACTTTATCGCGCCTTCGAGGCCGGTCATCCCGTCGACGCGCCCACGGAAGGGATCGCCGCCGATTCGCTGGCGCCAAAGCGCGTCGGCGAGATGATGTTCCCGATCGCCGAAGCCTTTGTCGAGCGCTCCATCCTGGTCAGCGACGACGACATCATCGCGGCGCAGAAGGCCCTGTGGAACAGGGTGCGGATCATCTCCGAGCCGGGCGGCGCGGCCGCTTTCGCAGCGATCCTGTCCGGCCGTTACGCGCCGGAACCCGGCGAGCGTGTCGCCGTGCTGGTCTGCGGCGCCAACGCAAACCCCGCCACGTTCTGACTACAACGCCTCGCGTTGACCTCGCGTTTTTTCGAACTGCCTCGCCTTTGCCGTGTTTGCTGGTATTCTTTGAGTCGTGAGGCGCGGGGTATCCTGCCCGCCCCATGAAAGGGCCGATGACAGAACGACCCACCCTCAGCAGCGACAAACGCCTGGCCGGACGCCTTGCCCTGAGCCGGCTGGCGACCCGCGCCGCGATTGTGGTCGAGCGCGGCTGGCCGTTGCTGCTTCCTCTCGTCATCGTCACCAGCCTGTTCATCAGCGCTTCGTGGCTCGGCATCTTCCACCGGCTGCCGGACATGGCACGCATCGGTCTTGTCGCCGCCTTCGGCATCGCCGCCCTTGCCGCACTCTATCCGCTGCGCTTCTTCCGCATGCCCACCGCCGCCGAGGTCGATCGTCGCATCGAGGCCGCCAATGATCTGCGGCACAGCCCTGTGCTGGTGCAGACCGACCGGCCGAGCGGCAGCGAAACCAGCTTTTCGCAAGCGCTCTGGCGCGAGCACCAGAGGCGCATGGCCGACCAGCTCGGCAGCCTCGGTGCCGACATGCCACGCGCCCGCGTGCCCGAGCGCGATCCATGGGGCTTGCGTGCCGTGGCTGCACTTTTGCTCGTCACCGCCTTTGCCTTTTCCTTCGGGCCAACCGGCGGCAAGATCGCCGACGGCTTCAATGAGCATGGCGTGGCGGATACCGTGCCGCCGCGCATCGACGCCTGGGTGACGCCGCCCGCCTATACCGGCAAGCCGCCGATCTTCCTCACTGCAGATGCCAACCAGGCGACGGCCACGTTCAGCGTTCCCGAAGGCAGCGACGTGTCGCTGCGCGTCACCGGCGGTTCGGGCGAGGAAACGCTTGCCTATGCCGACAAGGGAGGCACTGCCCGCGCTATCGACCCGACCGGCGTCCAGGCTGCCGCTGGGGCCAAGCCGGCGTCGGCAACGCCCTCGCCGGTTCGGCAATTCAGCGGCAAGCTGACCAACGACGGCACGCTGACGCTGAAATCGGGCGAGGACGAAATTGGCCGCTGGGCTTTCGCTGTCATCCCCGACAAGCCGCCGCAAATCCGCTTCGTCGGCGAGCCCAAGCGCGCCGCCAATGGCACCTTCGAACTGAACTACCAGATCGACGATGATTACGGCGCGGCCTCCGCCACTGCTGTTTTCGCGCTGGCCGATCCGCAGGCGCCGAATGCGCATCCGCTCTATGGCGCCCCCGAAATGCCGCTGGCGCTGCCACGGCGCGGCGGCAAGACCAACGCCGCCAAGACGACCAAGGACCTGACCGAGCACGTCTGGGCCGGCGCCAGCATCAAGCTGACGCTGACCGCGACCGATGACGCCGGGCACAAGGCGACAAGCGAAACCAAGACGCTGGTCATGCCGGAGCGGCCCTTCTCCAATCCGCTGGCGCGAGCGCTGATCGAGCAGCGACGCATGCTGGCGCTCGACGCCAACGCCAAGGGCCGCGTGCTCGACCTGATGGACGCAATCACGCTGCGGCCAGAGGACACGTTCAGCAACATGTCGCATTACCTTGCGATCATGAGCGCCCGCAGCCGGCTGAAGCTCGCTCAAAATGACGATCAGTTGCGCAACGAGGTAGCCTATCTGTGGGAAATCGCCCTCGGCATCGAGGAGGGCAATCTCTCGGCCGCCGAAAAGCGGTTGCGCCAGGCACAGCAGGCCCTGCAGGACGCCATCAAGAACGGCGCCAGCGACCAGGACATCGAAAAGGCGATGAAGGAGCTGCGCGAGGCGATGAACCAGTTCCTGCAGGAGTTCGCGGAACGCGCCAAGCAGAATCCCAATGCGCCGCAGATGCAGCAGAATGGCCAGGAACTGCGCCAGAGCGACGTCAACCGCATGATGGACCAGATCGAGAACCTGGCGAAATCAGGCGATCGCGACAAGGCGCAGCAGCTGCTTTCGCAACTGCAGGATATGATGAACAATCTCCAGGCCGGACGCGACCAGAAGGGTGGTGGCCAGCAGGACGGCGAGATGAAGCAGAAGATGGACAAGCTGGGCGACATCATGCGGCGCCAGCAGGAGATGATGAACGAGACCTTCCGCATGGATCAGATGCGGCGCGGCGACCAGCAGACCGATGAAAACGGACAGCCGCAGCCGGGCGACCAGGGCAAGCCGGGACCGGGTGACGACCGCGATCCGCTCGGCCGGCCGAAGCCGATGACGCCGCAGGAATTCGCCGACGCGATGAAGCAGCTGCAGGAAGGCCAGGGCCAGCTGCAGAAAGACCTCGATCAGCTGAAGAAGGGGCTCGAAGGCATGGGGCTGGAGCCCAGCCCAGGCTTTGGCGAAGCCGGCAAATCCATGGGCGATGCCGAGCAGGCGCTTGGCGACGGCGAAGGCGACCGCGCCGTCGGCGATCAGGGCCGGGCGCTGGAAGCGCTGCGCAAGGGCGCCAAGGACATGATGAAGCAGCTGCAGGCCATACAAGGCGACCAGGGTGGCAGTGAGCCGGGCGGCCGCCAGCAGAATGCCGACCGTGACCCGCTCGGCCGGCCACGCGCCACCGAAGGACCCGATGACGGAAGCTCGGTCAAGGTGCCCGACGAGATCGACGTGCAGCGTGCCCGCCAGATCCTGGAGGCCATCCGCAAGCGGCTTGGCAACGCGCTGAGCCCCGACATCGAGCGCAGCTATCTCGAGCGCCTGCTGGAGCTGAAATAGTTGTTATACCGGCAGTGCGGCATCGCTCAGACGACTGATTGATTGGGCACGGCAATGTGCTGGCCGGAGTCGTGACGCCAAACTAGATTCGGCGCGCTGAAGCTCAGTGGCTGCCGACCATGCCAGCCGCCTGCGCCTTCTCATATTCCCTGCGCGAATAGCGCTGGAATGCCGGACGGGCGGCGAGGCGATCGAGATAGGCTGTGAATACCGGATTCTCCGGCAACACCCGCAAGACATTGGTCGCGTAGTGAATGCCGCTACCGATTTGCGTGTCGGCGGCGGTAAAGCGATCGCCAACGATATAGGGTTGGGCCGACAACGCCTTCTCCAGATTGGCGACCATTTCGGAGAACGAGCCGTAGGAATAACGCGGCCCCATGAACTCGATGCCGTGGGCCTTTGCCGCCACCACCGGGTCGAGGACGGAATCACAATAGACCAACCATGTCAGGTACCGCGCACGCGCGCTGTCGCCCAGCGCCGGCGCAAGTCCGGCACCGGAAAAGGTATCGGCGAGGTAGATGGTGATCGCGGCCCGCTCGGTGACGACCGTGCCATCATGATCGATGGCCGGCACTTTCTTGTTTGGCTGGATTGACCGATAGGCCTCGGGGACGCCTCCCTGGGCTCGGATATTCACCGGCGAGAATTCGAACGGCACGCCCAGTTCCTCCAGCAGCCAGTGGACACTGGAAGCGCGCGACCATGGCGCGTGGTAGAAGGTGATCATCTCGTTTGTCCTCCCGTTGAATGCCACCTCTATCGAACTGCTGCTGACAGCTTTGTGTCAGGAGCCTTGGCGACAGGGATCGGCTTTCCGATACAGCAGCACTCCAATTCGAGCTGGACCGCTACCGGTTGACGAACGCCTCGCGGATCGCTTCTTCCATGCCGTCGATCGCCTCGCCGGAAGCGTTCGGGTTGCGGTGCATCACGACATTCGAGGCATCGATGTCGCCAAACCCGTCGGCAGCCGTCAACTCGCGGCAGTCGGCCGGAATGTTGCTGCGCGAGATCGGCGCGATCGCCAGCCCGGAGGTGACGGCGAGCCGCAAGCCACCATTGGTGTCGCTGGTATAGGCGACACGATAGGCGAGGCCGCGCTGCTCCAGCGATTTTATGGCGAAGTCCTGGCACCAGCCGGCGCGGTTGTAGAGCGCGATCGGCACCGGGCGCTCCTCATGCATCTGGTGCAGGTTGGACGTCACCCACACGGTCGGGTCGCGCATCAGCACCTCGCCGCCGGAACGGTCCTGCCATTCGAAGACAACAGCCAGATCGAGCTCGTCGGCGGCAAGCGCTGCTATTTGTGCGCCCGAATGCGCGTAACGGACGGTGACTTCGACCTTGGCATGGCGCTTGGAAAAGGCGCCGAGCGCGCGTGACAGGATCGCGTGGCCATATTCCTCCGGAATGCCGATGCGCACCGGCCCGCCAAGCGGCGGCGCGGCCATCGACGCCGCTGTTTCGTCAAGCAGGGAAACGATGCGCCTGGCGTTGCCGATCAGTTCGCCGCCGCGCCGCGTCAGCGCCACGCCGCGCGAGCCGCGTTCGAACAGGCTGTTGCCGACCATCTCCTCGAGCTTCTTCATCTGCATCGAGACGGCCGACTGCGTACGACCCGCCCGTTCCGCCGCCTTGGTGAAATTGCCGGTGTCCGCTACCGCGACGAAGGTGCGCAGAAGGTCGCTGTCGAGGTTGGGTTTCATGGCGCTCATCATAAGAGAATTTGATTGCTGGCATCATTCCAATTCGTTTGCAACATGTCAAACGCCAGACGATAGTCAGGCTACCCATTGGATATGCGGCCGCGAAACCGGCTGCGGACCAATCTGAAGAGTCCTCACTCGTGCCCGCTGCCCGAAACGGTGGCGGGTTCTTTTTAACCGCATCCACATTGGCCACGGCCGCACACGGAGACCAGAAACGCCCATGCAGAACCGGATCGTGCTCGGTATGCTGAGCCTCTGCCTTGGCGTGCTGGTCTTTTCGCTGCAGGACCCATTGGTGAAAGCCGTTTCCAGCACCTATCCGGTGACGGAGGTTATGGCGATCCGCTCTGTCGTCGCTCTGCCGATCCTCATTTTTCTCGTCCACGCCGACGTTGGACTGCGGGCAATCGCCTCGAAGCGCTTTGCCATGTTGACGATGCGCGCCTTCACCCAGTTCGCCTCCTACACCATCTACTATCTGGCGATCGCCGCCCTGCCCCTGGCCGACGCGGTGGCGCTCTATTTCATGGCGCCGCTTTTCATCATGGCGCTGGCCGGGCCTTATCTGGGGGAACGCGTGTCCTGGCAGACACTGGCCACAGTGCTGCTCGGACTGGTCGGCGTTCTCGTGATGTTGCGCCCGGGCGCCGGGCTGTTCGACTGGGCGGCCCTGCTGTCGCTGGGCTCTGCCGCCCTCTACGGCTTTTCACAACTGATGGCGCGCAAGATCGGCGACACCGAATCATCAACCGTCATGGCGTTCTACCAGAACGGCGCCTATCTCGTTGGCGCGGCCGTGGTCGCCGGCGCATTTCATCTGGCCGGCATAACCCATGCAGTTCATCCAAGCATCGAATTCCTGGTGCGACCATGGCTTTGGCCGACAACATCGGATTTCCTGAAGATGGCATCCTGTGGCTTCATCGCCTCGGCCGGCATGATCCTGTTGTCGCAGGCCTATCGGCTGGCGCCCGCCAACCGCGTCGCCACCTTCGAGTATACCGGTATCCTGTGGTCACCCTTGTGGGGCTTCCTGTTTTTCGCCGAGGTGCCGCGATTGACGACAGTGATTGGCGCGGCCTTGATCATTGGGGCTGGCCTGTTGGCGCTGAACCTCAGCAGACGCCCTGTCGCGGGGCCAGCAATCACGGCCAGATACGATCCGGCCTGACGAAAGTCAGACCAGACAGGCTGGAATCAGACCAGGCAAACGAGCGCCCGTTCGACCCGCGAGCGGATTTCAGCCAGCGTGAAGGGTTTCTGCACGACATCGAGAATGATGCCGTCGAGTTCCTCGGCGCGCTCACGCTGGTCGGCATAACCGGTCATCAGCATGATCTTCATCGCTGGAAACTGGGCGGCGGCGGCAATGGCCATCTCGATGCCATCCATTTCCGGCATGCGGATGTCGGAGACGACGAGATCGTAGCGGCCTTGTGCCGCCTGGATCATCGACAGACCCTGCGCCCCATCGGCGGCAATGTCGATCATATGCCCGGCGCGTTCGAGCGCGCGGGCTGCGAGGGTACGGACGGACTCATCGTCCTCAACAATCAGGAGCTTTGCCATGGACGGCATATTTGGCGGCGAAAAGTTGACTTTTCCTGAACCGCAAACAGCCTTGCAGAGAAATTAAACGTCGCCCTTGACGATGCCCACAAACGGCAGTTCACGAAAGGCGTGGGCGACATCCATGCCATAGCCGACGACGAAATAATCGGGGCAATCGAAGCCGACATAGTCGGCATTGAGTTCCGTCTGGCGGCGCATGCGCTTGTCGAGCAGCACGGCGATAGCGCAGCTCTTGGCGCCGCGCGACAGCATCAGGTCGCGGGTGAAGGTCAACGTCTTGCCTGATTCGAGGATGTCGTCGATCAGCAGCACATCGCGGCCGGCGACCTCATTGTCGATATCGCGCAACACCCGCACCTCGCCGCTGCTGGTGCCGGCGCCATAGCTGGAGATGAAGATGAACTCGACCTCCGGGGACAGGCCGACATCATGCATGGCGCGGATGAGATCGGCGGCGAAGATGAACGACCCCTTCAGCACCGAAATCACCAGCAGGTCGTGGTAGTCGTGCTCGGCGATTTCCTTGGCGAGTTCGAGATTGCGCCGCGCGATGGCGGAGGCCGAAAACAGGACTTCGATGTCCTTCCCACGTACAACTGGCATTTCTCGCCCTTTCAAGGTGCTCGCCCATGACGCCCAAGGGTGTATTGAGATTCGGGCCAGGCCGAGTCAAAAATGTCGGCTTCCGAGAACCGGAGCGGAGCGTACTTTTCGTACGTGCACACCGGAAGCGCGGGAAGCCGCCATTTGCAGGCCGGCATCACCCGAATATCAATGCACCCTACTCGGCGAAGGTGACCGACACGGTCTTCACGCCGTTTCTAGGCACCTCGAGCCGGCTGGCAAAGCCAAATCTTTCGCCGGCGGCCAGCGGCCGGCTGGATGTCCCCAACGTATATCGGGTTGTGAGCCCGTCATTGCCGGTAACCCGGATCTCCAAGGACGGCAGCGGTGTCGACGCGCTCCCGTCATTGGCGGCTTCTCCATCAACGAAGAGCACGGGCTTTTCACCCGACGCGTCGACGCGCGACGTCACGCCTGAGATGCTGAATGCGCGCCCCGAGTCCTGCACGGCAAGGAAAGGCACCTGGCGCAGCAGCGCGTGGCCGCCAGAGATCCAGAATGCCGCCAGTGCCGCGCCAACGCCGGCAATCCAGAAGATCGGTCCGCCGCGCGATGCCGGCGGGCGTTCCGCGGCGGTTTCGGGCTTGCGCAGCATGTCCATGCCCTCGATCGACGGCGTGGCAATGACGCGCGGCAGCGGGGCCGCAGCGTCCGTTCGGGAGCCTAGGCGAGGCAGGATCTCATAATCGGCATCGACGACGTCGGGCGCCGAACCACGCATGATGCGTTCCGGCGCGGGAATTGCTGCCGGATCGGTCATGATTTCGCCGAAAACCGGGCGCGCGGTTCGATCCTCAGCCATCATGGCCCCAGTACTGCAGCACGTATCGCTTTTCGTTTCTTTTTCGTAAACGCAAATGGTTAACGCTTCCCCACCGGAGCTCCTGTGATCAGTCTAAAATGCCCAGCAATTAACCAACGGTTAACCATGCCGGCCGATGGTCGTCTCACACAATGGGCTGGCGAAGCGCCGCCGCAAGTTTCAGGTCGTCGAAATTGATCCGCTTCGAAAATGTCGGCCTCCGCTATGGCATGGGTCCGGAAATCCTCCGCGACATTTCCCTGCATATTCCGGAGCGCTCCTTCCAGTTCCTGAGCGGACCGTCAGGCGCCGGCAAGACGACGTTGCTGCGCCTGCTGTTCATGTCGCTGAAGCCAACGCGCGGGCTGATCACCATCTTCGGCAAGGACCGCTCGCGCATCTCGCGCACCGAACTGCCGCATCTGAGACGGCGCATCGGCGTGGTGTTCCAGGACTTTCGGCTGCTTGACCACATGACCACTTATGAAAATGTGGCGCTGCCGCTGCGCGTGCGCGGGCGCGAGGAGGCGAGCTACCGCACCGACGTGACGGAGCTGTTGAAATGGGTTGGCCTCGGCGAGCGCATGCACGTGCTGCCGCCCGTGCTCTCGGGTGGTGAAAAGCAGCGCGCCGCGATCGCCCGTGCGCTGATCGAGCAGCCGGAGATCCTGCTTGCCGACGAGCCGACCGGCAATGTCGATCCGCCGCTGGCGCGACGCCTGCTGCGGCTGTTCATCGAGCTCAACCGGCTGGGCACGGCGGTGGTGATCGCCACCCATGATCTCGGCCTGATGGAACAGGTCGATGCACGGCGCCTGATCCTGGCCGGCGGAAGGCTGGATATCTATGACTGATCTATCCGCTGAACATATTGAAGACCACGACGCCGAGGAGGCCGTGGCGAAGCCGCGCGCCCAGCGCAAGATGGCGCCGATCGTGCCGGCGCAGAACATTGCCGGTCGGGCGCTGGTGCTGGTCATTGCCATCATGACCTTCCTGTCGTGCCTCACCTTTGGCGCGGTGACGCTCGTGCGTGACACCGCCTCGGTCTGGGAGAACCAAATCTCGCGCGAGGCGACCATCCAGATCAAGCCGGTCGACGGCCTCGACATGGAGGCGGCCCTTGTCCAGGCATCGCAGATCGCCGGCGAGTTTCCGGGCGTGAAAGGCACCAAGATCATCGACCGCGAGGCGACGGCGCGGCTGCTGGAACCATGGCTGGGTTCGGGTCTCAACATCGACGACCTGCCGGTGCCGCGTCTCATCATAGTCACCATCGACGAAAACAGCCCACCCGATTTCGCCGCAATGCGCGCGGCGATCACGCCCAAGCTGCCGAGCGCATCGCTGGACGATCACCGCACCTGGGTCGACCGCCTGGTCGCCATGGCCCGCACCACCGTCACCATCGGCATCGCCGTGCTGGCGCTGATGCTTTCGGCGACGGTGCTGACGGTGGTCTTTGCAACGCGCGGCGCCATGGCCGGCAACGGACACATCATCGAAGTGCTGCATTTCGTCGGCGCTGAGGCGCGCTTCATCGCGCGCGAGTTCCGCCGGCATTTTCTGGTCACCGGCATGAAAGGCGCGGCGGCGGGCGGAGCAGCAGCCGTCGCGGTCTTCATCGTCTTCTCGTGGTGGTCGTCACGCAACATGGCCACGCCGCAAGCCGACCAGGCGACTGCCCTGTTTGGCAACTTCGCCATAGGCTCGGCAGGCTATTTCGGTGTCGTCCTCATGGTGCTGGTCATCGGCGCGCTCACCGCCGCAACCTCCCATGCCACTGTTGTCGCCTATCTCAGCGACATCGATGTCCGCCAACCGGACGCCGGCTAAAGGTCAGGATCGATCACAGATGAAGAACCGCCGTAACGCAAAGTGCGCTTTTCTGCTACCAAAGGCCATATTTCGGGATTAACCATGGCATGATGGACGCGCGGGATTCGACCAATACGGCTGGATGCACGCCAGTGCTGGTTGCGCGTTCCCATGCGCACCGCAAGCCGGGTCGTTTGACCGCCGCGCTGCGCGTGTGTTCCTTCGTTCTGCTTGCCTTTGTCGTGCTGTTTGCCGGCGGTTTCGGCTGGTTCGCAAACAAGGTCAGCCATCTCACCACGCCCACCAATCCCGCGAAGGCCGACGCGATCATCGTGCTGACCGGCGGCCAGTCGCGCCTCGATGCCGCGATGGATCTTCTGGCGTCCGGCAAGGGCGAGCGGCTTTTGATCAGCGGCGTGCATCCTTCCGCCAGCCGCCGGCAGCTTCAGGCCGCGATTGGTGGCGACAAGCACCTGTTCTCCTGCTGCGTCGACATCGACCGCGCCGCGCTCGACACGATCGGCAATGCCGAGGAAAGCGCCAAATGGGTCGAGAGCCATGCCTATGGCACGGTGATCCTCGTCACCAACAACTATCACATGCCGCGCAGCCTGCTGGAGATGGGACGGCTGCTGCACAACGCCAAGCTCGAACCCTATCCGGTGGTCAATACCAACCTCGACAATGGCGGCTGGCTGACCAAGCCGGAAGCGTTGCGCGTGCTGTTCACCGAATACAACAAATACCTGCTGGCGCTGGCGCGCGGCATCGTGCCGGTAAAGCCGACGCCCGATGGTATCGCACTGGCCGACACCTCGGCCGGCGGATGAGGTCCGTTCACTCCCTGGCCATCACGCCTGGGCTTCCCTCAAGCGCACTATCTCCTGCTCGAGGCGTTCGATGCGCTTGTCCCGCTCGGCCAGCGCGGCGGCCACATCTGCTGCTTCGAAGCGCTGCGGAATGTGCTGCGGGCAATTGGCGTCCCACGCGGCGACGGTGAACAGGATGACCTGCTCGGGCCGCGCCCTGTAATCCCCCGGCATCAGCTTCGCCATCAACTCGCCATCGTCCTCGACAATGCGCGCCGTGCCCCAGATCTTGATGCGCTGGCGGTGAGCATAGTCGATCAGGAACAGGAATGCCCTCGGATTGTCCTGCAGATTGCCCTGGGTGATGAACTGCCTGTTGCCGGAAAAATCCGCAAAACCGATCGTGTGTTCGTCGAGCACCTTGAGAAAACCGGCAGGCCCGCCGCGATGCTGGATATAGGGCTGACCAGCACCATTGGCCGTCGACAGGAAAACGCTGGTCTGCGCTTCGATGAAGGCGGCGAGATCGGGCGTGATCACGGACTGCCAGCCACCACGCTCCTCTACGCGGGCGTAAGACTGGCGCGAGCCCTTGCGGGCCTGGATCGCCTTGACTGTCGGCGTGAAGGCAACGTCGCTGGTGAAAGCATGGGCATTCATGGAACGCTCCCTCCGAGGCCGGGCCGCTATGACCACGTAACAGATATAGGCCTTCCACATTTCAAATGCAGATGGCATATCTGCAACCTATCCTTCCATTTCTCGGAAGATTTATGGACCGTCTCGAATCCATGTCCCTGTTCGCCGCCGCGGCGGAGGCCGGCAGCCTCTCCGCGGCAGGCCGCCGACTGGGCATTCCCCTGGCGACGATCAGTCGAAAGATTTCCGAACTCGAGGCGCACCTGAAAACGCGCCTGCTCAATCGCTCGGCGCGGCGGCTGTCGCTGACCGATGCGGGACACGCCTATCTGGCCGCCTGCCGCCGCATCCTCGATGATGTCGGCGAGGCCGAGCGCACGGCCGCCGGTGAATACAACACTCCGACCGGCGAGTTGATCATAACCGCGCCGATCGTCTTTGGCCGGCTGCATGTGCTGCCGGTCATCATCGCCTTCCTCGCTGTCTATCCCGAGGTGGACGTTCGCCTGACGCTGACGGACCGGATAACGCAGTTGATCGATGAACACATCGATCTCGCCGTCCGCATCGGCCAACTCCCCGATTCCAACATGGTCGCCATCCGCATTGGTTCGATCCGTCACGTCGTTTGCGCGAGCCCTGCCTATCTGGCCGAACACGGCACGCCAGAGTCTCCCGAAGACCTTGCAGCGCACCGCTGCATCACATTTGAAGGGGCCTTGGCCACCTGGAGCTTCGGCAACGGCAAGGCCGAATTCGCTGTTCCCGTCCACTCACGGCTTCGGGTCAACACCGCCGAGGCAGCCATGGATGCCGCGATCGCCGGGGTGGGCATGACAAGGGTGCTTTCCTACCAGATTGCCGAGGCCGTTCGCTCAGGCACGCTCCGCCCCGTGCTGCAGGCATTCGAGCCGGAGCCTTGGCCTGTCAGCCTCGTCCATGCCGGCCATGGCCTGCTGCCGGTGAAACTGCGGGCATTCCTCGACTTCGCCGCGCCGCGAATAAGGGAGAGGCTGATGAACTCAAGCTGGTGAAGCGGGCCGGCCCGAGCGCATCTTGCCTTGGCCGCTCGTGGAGTGCATCCGGCCCGCCGCTCGTTTGGCCGACTTCCTGCCAATCGCGGCGTTTCCTTTTTGCCCGCGCTTGGTGTAACCAACGCACACTTCCCTCACCGGACCCCCCACATGCTCTACATCCGCTCGCTGGCGTTCAACTTCGTTTTCTACGTCAACTTGATCGTCCAGATGATCGTCTGGACCCCCTATTATTTCCTGTCGCCTCGCGACCGGGCATGGTTCGTGCCGAAATTCTGGTCGCGCACCTGCATGTGGCTCTACGACAAGGTCGCCGGCACGAAAAGCGAGATCACCGGCCAGGAAAACCTTCCCGAGGGCTCTTTCATCCTGGCTCCGAAGCATCAATCCTTCTGGGACGCGATCGCTTTTTTTCCATTCCTCAAGGACCCGCTCTACATCCTGAAGCGGGAGCTGACCTGGATCCCGTTCTTCGGCTGGTACATCATGAAGATGCGCATGATCCCAGTCGACCGGGGCAGCCGCTCCAAGGCGCTGAAGGCGGTTGTCGCCGCGACCAAGGCGGAGATGGCGCGCAATCCCCGCCAGCTCATCATCTACCCGGAAGGCACAAGGCGCGCACCGGGCGACGAGCCGGCCTACAAATACGGCATTGTCGAAATCTATACGCAGCTCGGCGTTCCGGTGGTGCCTGTCGCCCATGTCGCAGGCCTGTATTGGCCGCGCAGAAAGTTCCTACGCTATCCCGGCACGATCAAGGCACGCTTCCTGCCGCCGATCCCGCCCGGCTTGAGCAAGGACGAATTCATGGCGCGGCTGATCGGCGACACGGAAGCCGCCTGCGACCAGTTCCTGATCGAGGCCGCCCGGGCGCCAAACCCACCGGCCATGCCGCCATCGGCCGTGAAGCGGCTGCGCGAATTGGGCGGCGCCGCCAAGGCCTGACACGAATTCAGGAAAACATGGCCAGCGCGGTGGTCAGAACCAGCGCTGCGGCAAAGACAAGATTGATGATCCGCGATGCCACCGGCTGGCGCAGGAAGCGTGCGAACGCCGCCCCCGCGAGAAGCCAGACGGCATGGATAACGACGATCATCAGCGCGAGGACCGCCAGCTTGAACCCGACGCCGAGCTCGCCGGCGCCGGACACCGACGAAGCGCCGGCAAATACCGCGGCAATCGCCACATAGGCCTTGGGATTGGCGATGGCCAAAAGGAACCCGCCCAGGAATGTCGGCCGCGCGGCTTGGTCGGGATAGGCGGCCAGGGGCGGCGCCGTCGCGATCTTGAACGCCAGGTAGAGAATATAGGCACCGGATGCGACGGCCAGTACCGGTGTGAGCGCAGGCACGGAGGCAACCATCGCCAAGAGCCCCATGGCCACGACCAGCAGCACGGCGATCGTGCCAAGAACGATCCCCGAAGTGTATGCGAGCGAACCGCTCAGACCGAACGCAGCGCCAACGGCGGTGACGCTGATCGTCGCCGGTCCCGGGCTGCCCATGACAACCGTGGCCATAAGCACGAGCCCGAGCAACTGCCGCCATGTTTCCGGATCGGAAAGCGTCTGCCCGGCCATCTTGGATCACCCTGCCTTGCCCATGCGGATGACGGTATCGCGAGGCCGGCGGACGGTCTTGGACGATCGTGCGAAAAGTCCGCCGGGTCGACCGGCGGACTTCAATGCGGGGGTGGCTGCTTGCCTGGATGGCGCTCTGCGGGCAGCCGGCTTCAGACAGCGGTTAGGTGCTTGCCTTGTCGAGCGCCGCGATATCGTCCGTGCTAAGCTTCAGCGAAACCGCCTTGATCAGGCTGTCCATCTGCGAGGGCTTGGTGGCGCTGGCGATCGGCGCGGTGACGCCCGGACGTGCGATCACCCAGGCAAGCGCCACTTCGGCCGGTTTGGCCGAATGCCTCGCGGATACCGCGTCAAGGGCGGCCAGGATGCGCATGCCGCGATCGTTCAGGTAGCTGGCGACGTCTTCGCCGCGCTCGCTCTGGCCAAGATCGGCCTTGCCGCGATATTTGCCGCTGAGAAACCCCTTGGCCAGGCTGAAATAGGTGATGACGCCGATATCCTCGGCGATGCACAGGTCGCGCAGCGGTCCGTCGAAGGACGAGCGGTCGTAGAGATTGTATTCCGGCTGCAGCACCTCGTAACGCGGCAGGCTGCGCAGGCTTGCCACGTTGAGCGCGGCGCGCAACTGGCTGGCATCGAGGTTGGAGCAGCCCGCATAGCGGATCTTGCCCTTGGCCAGCAGCTTCTCATAGGCGCCGAGCGTCTCCTCGTAGGGTGTGGCCGGATCCGGCCAATGCGACAGATAGAGGTCGATGGCATCGATCTGCAGCCGCTTCAGCGATGCGTCGACGGCCTTCTCGATATAGGCGGCGGAAAGATCCTTCTTGCCTTGTCCCATGTCCGAGCCGACCTTGGTGATGACCACGATCTTGTCGCGGTTGCCGCGGCTCTTCATCCATTTGCCGATGATATCTTCCGATTCGCCGCCCTTGTTGCCGGGAGCCCAGCGCGAATAGACATCCGCCGTGTCGATGGCATTGAGGCCGGCTTCGGCAAAGCGGTCGAGCAGATCGAAGGAAGTTGCTTCGTCGGCGGTCCAGCCGAAGACGTTGCCGCCCAGGACCAGCGGCGCGATGGAAAGGTCGGTGCGACCGAGGCGGCGTTTTTGCAAGACGGATCTCCATGATGAATTGATGGGCGCGGGCGCCCGCTGATTTTGAGGCTCGCACTAACCTAGGTCCTGAAGCGGCGAGGTCAAAGGGCTGGTTGTCTTTTCCGGCCGGCTGGCACAAGCCTCAGGCTGGTGTCATCCGTCCAGCCACCTCCTCCAGCCAATGGTCGCGAATGCCCAGCGCTTCAAGGTGTTTCAGCGTGCTGAGCACGTAGTCCTCGTTGTTTCCGGACTGGCCGACAGCGCCGCGCACGACGGATGCCGCATGAGCTGCATCGAGCCCGCCGGCATATTGCTCATGGTCGCGGTCGACAATGTAGGCCACGGCCTCGACCATCGCACCGTTGTCGAGGCGAACCTTGAGCGTGCGCTCGAGATAGACGCTGGTGACCAGCTCGCGATCGCGCAGATAGGCAATGACCTCGTCGCGCAGATCGCCGGGGACGCGGAATGCCAGCCCGACGCAGGAACCGCCACGGTCGAGGCCGAGCACCAGGCCCGGCCGCTCGCGCGTGCCGCGATGCACGAAGGAGTAGACGCAGAGCGACCGGCGATAGCCATGCAGGCGCGCCCGCTGCGTCTCGACATGCGCGAAACCCGGCCGCCATATCAGCGAGCCGTAGCCAAAAACCCAAAAATCGCCCATATCGCCGAGCCTGAATGCAAAAGAGTGATGGCACCGCACCGAAGCCGGTGTTTTTTAAGTCCGTCCCTACCTATTGTCGTTGGAAACGAGTCTCCCTCGTCGACAACACCCCATGCGTTAACGAGAGCCGCAGCATGACGTCAAGTGACGAGCTTCAGCCGAACCGCAGCCGCCGCCTCTGGTGGCTCGTCGCCTTCATTGTCGTGCTGTTCGCCATCTACAGCGCCGGGTGGTTCTATCTGGCGAACAAGGTCCAGAGCGAAGCCGACACGGCGGTCGAGACACTGAAGAGCCAGGGCATCGTGGCGGGGTGCAGCAATCTCGCGGTGAGTGGTTACCCGCTCAGCTTCGTCATTTCCTGCGACACCCTTGGCTATCAGGACGACGCTAGGAACATCGCGGCCTCCGCCGGCACCTTCAGTGCCGTCGCGCAGATCACCCAACCCCTGTCACCCGTCGCCGACCTGCGCGGGCCGCTGAGAACCTCCATCCCGGGAATGCTGCCGCTGTGGATCGACTGGGAGACCCTGCAGGCAAAGGCAAAACTGTCCTGGCCCTTGCCCCGGCACATCACGCTGGAGGCCAATGGCCTGTCTGGCCAGACCGACCCGACGGATGACACCGACCCGGTCGAGCTGTTCTACGCACGCACGGCAACGGGACAGCTGCGTCCGAACGGAACGGACGTCAACTATGTGGGAAGTTTCACCGACCTGGAGATCGACGCCAACGCAATTGGCGGACGCGTGCTGCCGGCACTCGACGGCAGTGGCGACGTGACGCTGAAGAACGGCCTGACCCTGCTCGAAACCGAGGCGAAGAGCCTTCGCGGCCAGTCGATCTACATCGCCCAGCTCGGCTTGTCATCGGGGACGGCGCACATCTCTGTTGCCGGGACGGTGTCGGTGGACGCCGAAGGCCTGATCGACGCCGACCTGACGATCTGGCTCAAGGATCCCAAGGCCGTGGCGGCGATCCTCGGCACTGCCATTCCCGAGCAGAAGAGCCAGATCGAGCAAGGCTTTGCCGGGTTGGCAATGCTCGGCAACGAGCCGTCATTGCCGCTGAAGATCGTCAAGAGCAAGGCTTCGATCGGCTTCATCCCGTTGGGCAGGATCAAGCCGGTCCAGTAGGCGGCCATGAAGAAGCCGGTCAAGCTCCTCAGCGTCGGCGCCCTGACGCTCGACACCATCCTTCGGGTGGACCAGCTTCCCACGCATCAGGGGAAATTCATCGCGTCAGACGGCGTCCAGATCGCCTCCGGCATGGCCACGAGCGCGGCATGCGCCGCGCGCCGGCTGGGTGCTCAGGTATCGCTCTGGGCAAGCGCGGGTGACGATTCGGTCGGCGATCAGCTGATCGCCGGGATCGAGGCGGAGGGTGTCGACTGCGGTTTCGTCCGGCGCGTCAGTGGCGCCCGTTCGGCACTGGCCTCGATCCTGGTCGACGCCCATGGCGAGCGCATCATCGTGCCCTTCTACGACAGCCGGGCCCAGGCCGACCCCGAAGCGTTGCCGGCCGCCGATCTCACGGCGTTCGATGCGGTACTGGTCGACGTCCGTTGGCCGGGTGCGGCGGCACTTGCCTTGAAGGCGGCGCACGCCATCAGTCGGCCGGCGATCCTCGATGCCGATACCGCGCCACTCGCGGTGCTGGAGCGGCTGTTGCCGCTGGCTTCCCACATCGTCGCCTCCGAACCGGCCGCCCGCATCATCTGCGGTCAGGCACTGGATCTGGAGACTACCTGCACCGACCTGGCGTCCCGCACCGACGCCTTCGTCGCGGTCACTGGCGGCTCGGCAGGAACCTGGTGGTTTGATCGGACGGCAGGCTCATCCCGCCATGTAGCGGCGCCACGGATCAAGGCCGTGGACACGCTGGCAGCCGGTGACGTGTTTCACGGCGCCTTTGCCGTCGGGCTGGCGGAAGCCATGCCGGTCGAGCAGGCATTGCGTTTCGCCAGCGCCGCCGCCGCGCTCAAATGCCTGCGTTTCGGCGGCAGGCTGGGCGCACCGGACAGGGCCGAGACGCTGGCGATGGTCGACGCGCATTGGCCTGCTGGACAGGCCTAGCTCTTGGCTGGGTGTTCGACCGCCTGGCGGCCGAAATCGGGGACGTCGATGTCCTGGCCCGCATCGATGATCGACCGGCGTATCGCACGGGTGCGCGTGAACAGGTCGAACAGCTTCTCGCCGTCGCCCCAGCGGATCGCCCGCTGCAGCGAAGCCAGGTCTTCCGAGAACCGCGCCAGCATTTCGAGGATGGCGTCCTTGTTGTGCAGGCAGACGTCGCGCCACATCGTCGGATCCGAGGCAGCGAGACGGGTGAAGTCACGGAAACCGGAAGCCGAGTATTTGATGACTTCGGACTTGGTCACCGACTCCAGATCGTCAGCCGTGCCGACGATATTGTAGGCGATGATATGCGGCAGGTGCGAGACGATGGCCAGCGTCATGTCGTGGTGCTGGGGGTCCATCGTGTCGATGTTGGAGCCGCAGCGGCGCCAGAACTCCGACAGCCGTTCGAGCGCTTCCGGATCGGTGCCGGGCAGCGGCGTGAAGATGCACCAGCGATTGTCGAAAAGATCGGCGAAGCCGGCGTCAGGGCCTGATTTTTCCGTACCCGCCAGCGGATGCCCCGGGATGAAATGCACACCGGCAGGCACATACGGCTGCATCTGCGCGATAACCGACGCCTTGGTCGAGCCAACATCGGTGAGAATGGCGCCGGGCTTCAGCGCCGGTGCGATTTCCTCAGCCACCGCGCCAGACGATCCGACCGGTACCGAGACGATGATCAGGTCGGCATCAACTACCGCTTCCCTTGCATCCGTGGTGTAGGAATCACCCAGCCCGAGTTCTTCCGCCCGCGCCAGCGTCGCGGCACTGCGCGTGGAAATGGCGACATGACGGGCAAGGCCCTCGCGGCGGATGACCCGCGCCAGCGACGAGCCGATCAGGCCGATGCCGACCAGAGCTATCTTTTCAAACATCGGTGATGTCATTTTTCTAGCTTTTCAGGAATGTCGTGAGAGCGGTGACAACGCCGCGATTGGCCTCTTCGGTGCCGACGGTCATGCGCAGCGCGTTGGGAAAGCCGTAGCCGGAAACGCGCCGCAAGATATAGCCGCGCGCGGTCAGATAATCGTCCGCCAACGCTGCCGAATGCTTCTGGTCATCGGGAAAATGAATGAGGATGAAATTGCCGACGCTGGGAGTCACCCGCAGCCCAAGCTTCGTCAGTTCCTCGCTTAGCCAGGCCAGCCAGGTCTCGTTGTGCGCCACGCTGCGTTCGACATGGGCGCGGTCGCGGATCGCTGCGATGCCGGCCTCGATCGCCGTCGCATTGACATTGAAAGGCCCGCGAACGCGATTGATGGCGTCGACGATGTGCATCGGCGCATACATCCAGCCGATCCGCGCGCCGCCCAGTCCGATCTTGGAGAAAGTACGCGTCATCACCACGTTCTCGGCGCCACCGACCAGCTCGATGCCGGCCTCATAGTCGTTGCGGCGGACATATTCGGCATAGGCGGCGTCCAGTACCAGCAGCACATGCCTGGGCAGGCCGGCATGCAGGCGGCGCACCTCCTGGAACGGCACATAGGTGCCGGTCGGATTGTTGGGATTGGCGAGAAACACGATCTTTGTGCGTGGCGTGACAGCAGCCAGGATCGCGTCTATGTCGGCCCGTTCGTCGGTCTCCTTGACCGCGACCGGCTTCGCACCGGCCGACTGGACGTAGATCTTGTAGACCATGAAGGCGTGTTCGGTGAAGATAGCTTCGTCGCCCGGCGCGAGATAGGTCTGCGCCAGCAGGCCCAGGATCTCGTCGGAACCGTTGGAGCAGATGATGTTCTGCGCGTTGAGGCCATGCACTTCGGCTATCGCTTCGCGGAGCCGCCTGGCGGTGCCGTCCGGGTAGATGTCGAGCTTCCCGGCAATCTCGCGCGCGGCCTCGATCGCCTTCGGCGAGGGGCCGAGCGGATTCTCGTTCGACGACAGCTTGAAGACCTTGGCGACGCCGGCCGGCGCGGCACTCTTGCCGGGCACATAGGCCTCGATATCCATGATTCCCGCGCGAGGCGTTGGACGTGCCTGATCCGGTGTCTGGCTCATGTTACAAAATCCGTCGAGAACGCTTCCGACTGGAAGCCGCAGCGGAAATACAAGCCATGGCCCGCAATGTCGAGAGGTGGCAGTGGTGCCAGCGGCCCGGCATTGACGGCAAGGCGGGCGAGTTCTAGAAGGGCAATGAGATTCCGTGGTGATTTGGCCGGTCGGCTTGCAGCCACGTTAAACAACTTGCTAAAGGGCCGTTTGCATCCTGTAACCGGCTTTGCGACGGCAATGCCGGTTTTTTGTTGTCCGCGCCGGCCGGACACTGCATCGGCCCAGAAAAGCCGATGTGGATTCAAAGTGTGAGATGGATGCGATGGCCGTTCTGCGCGCTGGAAAAACCAACAACGAGGCCGACCAGCCGTCAAGCCCGGTGTTGCGCTTCGGCCCGGACAAGCCGCTCAAGCTCGACGCCGGCAGCGTGCTGTCGCCGTTCCAGATAGCCTACCAGACCTACGGTACGCTCAACGACGCCCGCTCCAACGCCATTCTCGTCTGCCATGCGCTGACCGGCGACCAGCATGTCGCCAACACCAATCCGGTGACAGGCAAGCCCGGCTGGTGGGAGGTCCTGATCGGCCCCGGCAAGATCATCGACACCAATCGCTTCTTCATCATCTGCTCCAACGTCATCGGCGGCTGCCTCGGCTCCACCGGACCGGCCTCGACCAACCCGGCCACCGGCAAGCCCTACGGGCTCGACCTGCCGATCATCACCATCCCTGACATGGTGCGCGCGCAGCTGATGCTGGTCGACCATTTCGGCATCGAAAAACTGTTTTGCGTGCTCGGCGGCTCGATGGGCGGCATGCAGGTGCTGGAATGGGCATCGAGCTATCCGGAGCGGGTTTTCTCAGCGCTGCCGATCGCCACTGGCGCGCGGCATTCGTCACAGAACATCGCCTTCCACGAGGTCGGCAGGCAGGCCGTGATGGCCGATCCGGAATGGCACGGCGGCAAATATTTCGACTATGGCAAGCGACCGGAAAAGGGCCTGGCCGTGGCGCGCATGGCCGCCCACATCACCTATCTGTCGGAAGCCGCCCTGCACCGGAAGTTCGGCCGCAATCTGCAGGACCGCGATGCGCTCACTTTCGGCTTCGACGCCGACTTCCAGATCGAAAGCTATCTGCGCCACCAGGGCATGACCTTCGTCGACCGCTTCGACGCCAATTCCTACCTCTACATGACGCGGGCCATGGACTATTTCGACCTCGCCGCCGACCATGGCGGCAGGCTGGCCGATGCCTTTGCCGGCACGAAAACCCGCTTCTGTCTTGTCTCGTTCACCAGTGACTGGCTGTTTCCGACCGAGGAGAGCCGATCGATCGTCCATGCGCTCAACGCCGCCGGCGCCTCCGTCTCCTTCGTCGAGATCGAAACCGACCGGGGCCACGACGCCTTCCTGCTCGACGAGCCGGAACTCTTCGCCGCCATCAACGGCTTCATCGGCTCGGCTGCGCGCGCCAGGGGGCTGGGCGCATGACCCGGGAAAGTTTCAGGCTTTCCCGACAGGGATCATGCGCCAAGAGAGAAGGTAAGCCATGAGCGTCAACGACACGCAGCGCGTCGACCTCGAGGTCGTCGCCAACCTCATCCCCTCGCAGTCGCGGGTGCTCGACGTCGGCTCCGGCGACGGGTCGCTGCTGGAACTGCTGCAGGACACCAAGCAGGTCGATGGTCGCGGCCTGGAACTGTCGCAGCGCGGCGTCAACGAATGCGTGGCGCGCGGCCTGTCGGTCATCCAGGGTGACGCCGACAAGGACCTGGAATTCTATCCCGACAAGGGCTTTGATTTCGTCGTGCTGTCACAGACGCTGCAGGCAACCCGCAATCCGAAGCTGGTTCTCGACGAATTGCTCCGGATCGGCGAGCGCGCCATCGTCTCCTTCCCCAATTTCGGCCATTGGCGGGTGCGCCTGTCGCTGTTCGTCCAGGGCCGCATGCCGGTGACCAAGGACCTGCCCTACTCCTGGTACGACACGCCCAACATCCACTTCTGCACCATCCGCGATTTCGTCAATCTGTGCGACGAGCTCGGCGCCACCGTGGAAAAGGCGACCGCACTCGACGCCAACGGCCAGAAGATCGGCCTATCGATGCCGTGGTGGTTCTGGAATTTCTTCGGCCAGCAGGCGGTGTTTTTGCTGAGGCGATAAACGGCCTGCTGTCGGCCCCGCGTCTACCCAAGGACGTCCGTCGCCTTGTGCGGATGGCTAACGCCATCGGCGAAGACAACGTCTGACTGGGAGTTGCCTGTGCGCAGCGCCAGGATCTCCTGGTAGGCGGGCGAATGATACCATCCGCGCACATGATCCCGGTCGGGAAATTCGATGACGATCAGATGCCCCGGCCAACTGTTTTCGACCACTTCGACGTCGCCGCCATGGACGATAAAGCGACCGCCGAAGGGTTCGAGCGTGGCATCGATCTTCTGCAGATATTCGACGATCCGCGGCCCCGGCGAGACCTGGCGCATATGGGCAACGGCGTAAGCTGTCATGATTGGCTCCGTGATGTATCGAAGCCGTATCGCCGGCCTCATGGAGCAATCTGCCGAACCACCATGCACCGGTCGATTACTTGACAGGTAATCGGGATATTATGTTGACAGCGACGATGGACGCCGGCCTGTCGGAAAAGGAGGCCGTCCCGCTTCGATCGGCCTTTGTGTGGCCATTTGGGCGCAAAGCCTGGGAAATCGGCAATCCACAAGTATATATCCGATATACGTTGGGTGACACGGGTGCATTCGCTTCGTAGCCTGATAACGGTATCGTCGATACGTGATCCTGGGGGCGGGGCATGATGGGCAGACAGCGGATTTCTTCGATTCTGGCGCGGCAGGGGGCGTAGCGGCGGCATGTCCAGAAAAGCGGACGCCGCGCCTCTCATCACCGTTGTTACGCCAACCCACAACCGTCGCGACAAGGTCCTGCGTGCGGTGGAGAGCGTACTCTCCCAAAGCGCTACCCGGTTCGAGCACATTGTTGTCGACGACGGCTCGACCGACGGGACGGAAGCAGCGCTGGCCCGCATAAACGATCCGCGCCTGATCTATGTCGGCGCGAAATGGCGAGGCGCCAACGCCGCCAGGAATGCGGGCATCGAGAGGGCACGGACGCCCATCGTGACCTTCCTTGATTCAGATGACGTCTATCTGCCAGATCGGATTGAACGAACCTTGGCTCGGTTCGACCAAAACCCGGCGCTCGAAGTCCTAATCAGCTCGTTCGTGTCCCTCAAAGGCGGCCGCGCCTCCAACTGCATCAACCACGATGCATTCCTTCCTCCCAAGATGCTGGAAAGAGCGCTGGTCGCGCAGACGATCTTCATTGCCGGATCGGCGATAACAGCGCGGCGCGACGCTTTGCTGGCCATCGGCGGCTATGACAGCGATGTCGCCCGAATGCAGGATCGGGAGTTGCTGTTGCGTTTTGCCCGCCGCCATGGCGCGCATCTGTCCGAACATGTCGACTGGACCAAGTACAATTCGGAGAATTCGATTTCGGGTCGTCGCGATGGCTATGTTGCGGCCTATGCGAACCTGATGTGCAAACATCCGCACATCGCCCACGCTTACCCCGACATTCCACCCTACATGATCGCACGCCAGATCATCGCCGATATCATCAAGGGTAGGCTTCCGCAGGCATTTGCAGGCTATATGGCCAACCGGTCATCGAAAGACCTCGGCTATTCGCTGCCGGAATTGCTGCGCGGCTATGTCTGTGGCCGGCGTTGGCGACGCAATTTTTCCGAAGAGCTCCGCGCCAGGTTTGGCGCGCGGCCGGCCTGAGGCTTCCGCTATTTCTTGCGACGGACAGACGCGATGCGAGGCGGCGGTTCGATGGCGCCTGCCCTGACGCGGACAGGCTTCAGCGCTGGCGACCCGGCATCTTTCGCGATGGTCAGCGCACGCGGGAAGAACTGGTTGTTGTGCTGGCCACGACCGATGTTGAGGATCGCGGCATCCGGCAAACGCTTCTCCAGCATCGCCAGCACGCGCCGCAGGGAGGGTCCGTCGAACGCATCCATCGCCTCGTCGATAATCACCCATTTCGGCTGCCGCAAGGCGAGCCTGGCGAAGGCCAGCGAGCGCTGTTCGTCGTCGCCCAGCTCATGGTCCCAGCGCCCGGCGCGGTCGAGCGATGACGACAGCCGTTGAAGGCCGACCTCGGCAAGCACCGCCGAGATGTCGGCATCACTCGCCGGCGCGGCTCCGGTCGGATGATCGAGGACCTCGCGCAACGTACCGGCAGGGAAATAAGGAACGCGCGGCACGAATATGAGGGTTTCTCCCTCAGGCATGCCGATCCGCCCGCTTCCCCACGGCCACAGCCCGGCTATGGCGCGAAAGAACAGCGTCTTGCCGGCGCCCGGCTCGCCGGTGATCATGACGCGTTCGCCAGCACGGATTTCGACATGCTGGTCGGCGAGCTTGGTGCACCCTTCCCGCGAAGCCACGAGAAGCTTCTCGAAAGTCAGGCTGCCGTTCTTGTTCTCACCGAACTCGATGCGCCTTTCCTTGTCGTGGAGCACATCCGTCTCATCAAGCGCGATGCGGAAATCGGCGACGCGCATCAGCGTGGCGCGCCAATCGGCGATGCTGCCGATGTTGTTGACGAACCAGCGCAACGAGGAATGGACCTGGTTGAAGGCGCCAACCGCCATCATCAGCCCGCCGAAGCTGATATCTCCGGCGAAATAGACCGGCGAAGCGACCAGGATGGGTGCAACAACCGTGATCCAGCCATAGGTGTCGGTCACCCAGGAAAGATTGATCTGGGCGGTGTAGATGCGCCGCATGGCGCCCAGCACCGTACCGAGGTCGAGTTCGAGCCGTCGCCTGGCATCGGCCTCGCCATGGTACAGCGCAATGGCATCGACATTCTCATTGACGCGCACCATCGACGAGCGCAGCTCCGCCTCCCGCGTGTAGCGGTCGCTGTTGAGGCGGATCAGCGGTCGCCCGACCAGCCAGCTCAGCCACGAGGCCGTGCCGGCGTAGAGGAACGCGGCCCAGACCATGTAGCCGGGTATAGCCAGCGACCAGCCACCGATGTGGAACGCGAAGCCCGAAGACAGTTGCCACAGCACGCCGACGAAGGACACGAGCAGGATGAACGACTGCAGCAGACCGACACCAAGATCCGTCGAAAGATCGGAAAGATGCGCTGCATCCTGCTGCATGCGCTGATCGGGATTGACGCCGATGGCGCCGGCATTGGCGAGCCGGAACGCGCGCGCCGGCCGCATCCACTGGTCGATCAGGTCCAGCGTCAACGCCTCGCGCAGCTTCAGACGGAACATCTGGTTGAGCCAGGTCTGGCCGATGTTGAGCACCAGCAGCCCGCCTGCGATCATCGCAAAGACGAGAAGCTGGTGCAGGAAAGCCGCCATGTCGCGGCGCGCGAGCGCATCGTAGAACGGCTGGTTCCAGCTGTTGAGCAGAACCTGCCCGATCGACGTCGCGACAATGACGGCCATGATGCCAACCGACGTCCAAAGCAACCATTTGCGAACCGGCGATCCGACAAGGGCCCGCCAGATCGTCGCTACCTGGTCACGCAGGCTGGTTTCGATGGGCGTCGCGGCCGGTCGAACGTTCACCTCGTCCGGTTGGTCATCCATGGGCGGGCTTCCTTGCGATCAGAAACGGCGCGGGCAGCGGCATTGCGGTTGGCGGCGCGCGACGCCCGGGCAGTGAACGCGCCCTCGACAGATAGGCTGGCAAAGCCCCGAACACGCAAGACGCCACTCCGATCACGAACGTGTCACCCGGCGGATCGATGGCATCCCGGCCTCGGGTGCCCGGCCGAGGCGGGTGGCGCCATGCGGCGAGAAAACCGGAACGAAGACACGGCGCGACGCACGCTGGGCAACCGGCACACCCTGATAGAGCCGCTTCTGCGCCTCGACAACGATGACGCCGGAAAAGATCGGCCACAGCCGCCGGCCGGCGCGCTCGAGTATGTTGTGGAACCGCATCATGAAGCGTCGCCGTGACGGCGGGAAGAACAGCGCATCGGACCAGGCGGCCGGCGTGAAGTTCGCCTCGCGCAGCAATTCGGTGAGCTGCCCGCGCGAAAACGGGCGGCCATTGCCGAAGGGCGTATGTTCGAAGCGCGCCCAGACACCACGCCGGTTGGGCACGACGATGACGACGCGGCCAGCGGGTGACAGCACCCGCCAGATTTCGTTCAGCGTCTCGCGCGGATTTTCGACATGTTCGAGCGAATGGACCAGCAACATGCGGTCGATGCAGGAATCGACCAGCGGCAGTTCCTCGTCGAACACAAGTGCGGTCGCGGTCGGCCCGGTTGCCGGCCAGACCACGGCGCCTTGCGTTGCCGGCATGAAGGCGAAGACGCGCTCCGCGTCAGCACCGAACCGCTCCAGCCAGGGCAGCGTATAGCCGAGGCCAACCAGCCGTTCGTTGGGCACGGTCGCCCATATCGAAGACAGCGCCATGGTGATCGAACGTTCGGCGAACCGGCCGAGCGTTGTCGAATAGAAGGAGCGAAGATCGACGATGTCGGAATGCATGTGAGGGATGTAGCTGTGATATCGGCGGGTTTCAACAAAAGGCGCCCCGATGCTGCCGACATTGCGGATGACATCCGCGTGCCAGCGCCCTATGTCTGCGGCGACTCCTGCATCGGCCCGAAAATCGGTTTCGATTTCTGAAAGCACGATGCAGCAGATAAAAAGTGTTTGAGCGACCTTTGTGCGTCCAAATGGACGCACGGCGCTCTAACGGAGAGATGCGATGCCGGTCGAGATCGAACAGTTCATGTGCCGGACAGACAATTTCGGCGTGCTGGTCCATGATCCAATAAGCGGCCAGACCGCGATCGTCGATGCGCCGGAGGAGGCCGCGATCCTCGCCGCGATCAAGCGCACCGGCTGGACGCCGACGATGATCCTGACGACTCACCACCACATGGATCACGTCGAGGCCAATCTGGC
This sequence comes from Mesorhizobium shangrilense, assembly GCF_040537815.1. NCBI lineage: Bacteria > Pseudomonadati > Pseudomonadota > Alphaproteobacteria > Hyphomicrobiales > Phyllobacteriaceae > Mesorhizobium > Mesorhizobium shangrilense. The sequence goes on along the minus strand of NZ_JBEWSZ010000005.1, from coordinate 164,301 downwards.
GCTGAAGGAGCGCTTCAAGCTGCGCATCGTCGGGCCGGAGGCGGAGAAGGCGAAGATCCCCGGCATCGACGAAACCGTCGAGCAGGGTTCGGTCATTCACCTCGGCGACGAGAGGATCGAGGTCATCGCCACACCCGGACATACGGCTGGCCATGTTTCCTATTATCTGCCGGCATCGAACGTCGCCTTCACCGCCGACACGCTGTTTGCGCTCGGCTGCGGGCGGCTGTTCGAGTGCAAGCCGCCGGTGATGTATGAATCGCTGAAGAAACTCGCCGCACTTCCCGCCGATACCGTCGTCTATTGCGGCCACGAATACACGCTCGCCAACGCCCGCTTCGCCCTGAGCGTCGATCCAACCAATTCGGCGTTGAAGGAACGCACCCGGAAGATCGAGGCGCTGCGCGCCGACAACAAGCCGACGCTGCCGACCACCATCGGCGAGGAATTGTCGACCAACCCGTTCCTGCGCTGGCACGATCCGGCCATCCGCAAGCATCTCGGCATGGAGAAGGCCGGGGATGTCGAGGTGTTTGCCGAAATCCGCAAGCGCAAGGACAATTTCTGAGCATCGGAAACGGGGTAGAAGCCATGACCAGCTCCGCTGAAATCATCGCCACACTCGGCATGAAGCCGCATCCGGAAGGCGGCTGGTATGCGGAAACCTTTCGCGATGCAGCGGAGGGTGGGCGCGGCCATTCGACGGCGATCTATTTCCTGCTCGAGCAGGATCAGCTGTCCGCCTGGCATCGGGTCAAGGACGCCGCTGAGGTCTGGCACTTCTATGCCGGCGATCCGCTGGCGCTGTCGATATACGAGGAAGGCGGCACTGTGGCTAACCAGGTCATCGAGCAGGTGCTCGGAACCGGGCTGACCGCCGGCGAGCGGCCGCAGATTGTCGTGCCGGCAGGCTGGTGGCAATCGGCGCGCAGTCTTGGCGAATGGACGCTGGTCGGCTGCACCGTGGCGCCGGGCTTCGATTTCGCGGTATTCGAACTGGCTGAGCCTGGTTGGCAGCCGAGAAAGTCTTAGCCAAGCAGAAAGCCCAGGGTGATCCCCAGCTGGGCAGCGTAATACAGCACCCAGACCGCGTAACGCATCCACACACGATGCGGCGAGATGGCAGGCGCCAGGAATTTCTCCGCGGCCAGCAACCCGTCTGACGCCATGAACAGGATGGCGCCGCCGATGACCCAGAGATTGTTCAGGGTGAGCGCCGAAACGCCCATGCCCAGTATGGCCACGATGTAGACGCTGACCGGCACGCGCAGTTCGGGACCGACGCGACGCCACAGCGCCACCAGCATGACGAGCGCGAACAGCGCCATCGCCAGAGCGATCGCGCCGCGCCACGGCTCGGCGGCAAGCAGTCCAATGCCGCTGCCGGAGCGCACAAACAGCGCGACAAAAACAACATGAGCGGCGAGAAAACTGGCCAGCCCACCAAGAAAAGCCTTTTCGCCATCGCGCGACAGGAAGGCGTCGCCGATGGCGCTGAGCGCCAGTGCCGTAACCAGCAACAGCGGACCGCCCTGCAGCAAAGCCAGCACGGCAAGCATTGCCACGGCCAGCGTCTTTGCCGCCGAGCGGGCGAGCCTTGGCGGCATGCCAAGTGCAAAGGCGTAGATCACCGCCGCCGCCAGCGAAAACACCAGTGTCGCATTGGCGTTGGCGTCGATACCGCCCGGGAACGGCATCATGCCTCCGCTCCGTTCGCCGCCGGCTTGCGCAGGAACAACGACTTTGCTGCGAGCGCGGCGCCGCCGGTGATGAGCACGCAGGCAGCGAGGATGCGCAAGGACGGCTCGGCGACGCCCGCCGCGATCAAGACAAGCGTCGACAGCAGCGGCGCGGCATAACTCGCAGCGCCCAGCACCTGGATGTTGCCGCGCTTGACGCCGATATCCCAGGCATAGAAGGCCGCGCCCACCGGCATCAGGCCGAGACCGAGCACCGCCAGCCACTGGCCGGCGCCTTGCGGCAGCACGGTTTGCTCAAGCGCCAGATGGCAGGCGAGCGAAAGCACCGCTGTGGCGGCACAGAACCAGGTGACGATGCTGGTCGGCACCGAGGGGAACCGCCTAGACAACAGCGAATAGGACGACCACAGCACGGCACAGACGGCGGCCATCGCATAGCCGAAGGCGTAGCGCGCGTCGAAGGCGAGGCCGCCGCCCTTGGTGACGATCAGGACCGTGCCGGCAAGGCCGAGCAGCGCGCCGACGACATGGTTCCAGGCCAGGCGCTCGCCCGGCATCAGCGCCGAGCCCAGCACGATCAGCAGCGGCCACAGATAGGCGATGAGGCTCGCCTCCACCGCCGGCGCGTTGCGCAACGCGGTGAAGTAGAAGAAGTGGTAGCCGAACAGGCCGGCAATGCCGATGACCCACACCTGCGGCGGAATTTTCTGGTTCCTGTCGGCAGCCGGCATGAACAGCCGCGCGACAAGGCCGACGCCGGTGCCGATGGTGAAGGTGATCGCCGAGAGCAGGAAGGGCGGCACCTTGCCCGACGCATCCGTCAACAGGGCCAAAAGCGACCACATCGCGACCGCCGAAAAACCGATCAGTGTTGCGCGCCCCATGCCCCCTCCGGCGGCGCGCCATGGCGCCTAGTTCACAGCCTCGAACCGCCCCGCGCTGATGGTCAGTGTGCCAATCTGCGTTCCGACCGTAGCGTGGATCGGGGCATATACGCCGGTTTGGCCAAGCGGTGCAAACGTCACCATCATGCGGCTGTGGTTCTTGAGATAGTTCAGTGCCTTGCGACCCTTTCGGTAGCCCGCGACCGGCTCGAAGCCCATTCTGCAGGTGACCGTGTCGCCCTTGTAGCCGGGCACCGAGATCGTTCCCTTGGAATCGTAGGTCAGCTTCAGGTCGGCGCGCATCTCTCCATCGTAGATTTTCACCGTCCGCCCGCAGACCTTGTCGGGACTGTCGGCATGGATGACGGTAGCGGCCATCGGATCGAGGACGGATTTCAGATCGCTGGCGCCGAGAAACACCCAGTCCTTGGGGTCGCGCTTTTCTGGCGCGGGGATCACCTTGGTCGAGGTGACGGCGCCATCGGCAAAGCGGATATCGATCATCGATGCTTTCTTGCCGGATGTATAATCGGCGCGAAATGCCTGCGGCTGCATCTGTTGGCCCGCAATCGTGCCCTTGGACGAGATCGTGCCACGCGTATCGTCGAACAGCTTGGCCAGGCCCGCACTGCTGACGGTGCCGTCGATCGAATAGGCGCCGTTCTCATAGCGACTTGAGAATGTCGACTTGGCTATCGAGAGGCCAAGGAACGATACTGTGTACTCGCCCTTGAACGATTGCGGCGAGGCAGCCGTCGCGGCCGTCGGCAGCGCGATGGCTAGCAGGCAGGAGAGAGCACGTGACGCACGAAGCATGCGGGGATCGATCCTCGATTTTTCCGCCAGAGATTTGCGGCTCCGGCCTGGCATGTCTCTATGCGATCGCTTATAGGCTCAAATCCGGCGTTTATATGAAGTGCCCGTCATGCCCATAGGCGAGCCGGAGCTTGACGCACCGGCGAAATGCAACTATGGAACGCCAACTTTTTCCATAAGGCCGCCTGACCAGAACCGCGCGCCACCCGGCGTGGGCACAAAGGTTTGGCAAGTCCGAGAACTGAGGTTAGAAAATGTCCCGCACCTGCGAACTCACTGCCAAGGCAGTCATGTCCGGCAACAATGTGAGCCACGCCAACAACAAGACCAAGCGTCGCTTCCTGCCGAATCTCGTCAATGTGACGCTGATCTCGGAAGCGCTGAACCAGAATGTGCGCCTGCGCATTTCGGCCAACGCCCTGCGTTCGGTCGAGCATCGCGGCGGTCTCGACGCTTTCCTGGCCAAGGCCGATGCCAAGGAACTGTCGCAGCGCGCCCGTCTCCTGAAGAAGCAGATCGCCAAGAAGGTCGCCGAGCAGTCGGCCGCCTGATTTTCCGGGCAACCGTTCTTCGTATCGGGCCGGAAATCGCCTGGCGGTTTCCGGTCATTTCGTTGAAATAAACGACAATGGAGCGTGATCCGGCTTTCGGATGATGCTGCACTGGTTCCATTACCCAGGATAAAAAAATGACGTCCTTCTCGCGATACCTGCCCTTCGTGGTCGCCATGGCGCTTGTCGTCGTGGCATCGAACATCCTCGTCCAGTTCCCGATGCAGGGCCAGATCGGCGGCCTGTCTCTGGCTGACCTGCTCACCTGGGGCGCTTTCACCTACCCGTTCTCCTTCCTGGTCACCGACCTTGCCAACCGGCGCTACGGTCCGGCCGTGGCGCGCAGGATCGTCTTTGTCGGCTTCATGACGGCGGTGGTCTGCTCGATCCTCGTGCCGCCCTTCCTGTTTCGCCATGGCCTGATCGAATTCGACACGGCGGCCAGCCGGCTTGCGCGCATCGCCGCGGCTTCCGGCGCGGCATTCCTCACCGCGCAATTGCTCGATGTGACCGTGTTCAACCGGCTGCGCCGACAGAGCTGGTGGCGCGCGCCGATCATCGGCACGCTGGTCGGCTCGGTGTTCGACACCCTGGTTTTCTTCAGCATCGCCTTTTCGGCCGCCTTCGCCTTCGCGGGGCCGAACGACAGTTTTGCGCTGGAAACCGCACCGCTGATGGGCGTGTTCCATGTCGACACCATGCGCTGGGTCTCCTGGGCGCTCGGCGACCTCAGTGTGAAGCTGATCATCGCCGTCGTGGCGCTGATCCCCTACAGGCTGCTTGCCGCCCGCTGGAGCCAACCCGCGGTCGCGGTCTAGGCCATGATCCCTTGGGTCCAGCTAGACTCAGCGAAGACGCCCGACGGACAGCAAGAGCTTCGCCTGAAGCGGCGCGGCGCCGAATTCTCGATCATGCTGGGCACCAACGAGCTGATGAACAGCCGCCTCAGCGGCTCCGAGGAAGCGCTGGCGAAACTGTCCTGCCAGCGGATTGCCAACCATCGGCAACCGAAGATCCTGATTGGCGGGCTCGGCATGGGTTTTACATTGCGCGCCGCCCTCGCCGAGCTGAGCGCGGATGCCAGCGTCGTTGTCGCGGAACTGATCCCTGCGGTCGTCGCCTGGGCGCGCGGGCCGATGGCCGAGGTTTTTGCCGGCTGCCTTGATGATCCGCGCGTCAGCATTCGCGAAGTCGATGTCGGCCAGCTCATGCGGTCGCAAGCGTCAAGCTATGACGCCATCCTGCTCGATGTCGACAACGGCCCCGAAGGCATCGTCCACAAGGCCAACGACGCCCTCTACAGCGTGGCGGGCCTGAATGCCGCACGGGCGGCGCTCAAGCCGGGCGGCATGCTGGCGGTCTGGTCGCAAGGGCCGGACGCCGGCTTCACCCGGCGGCTCGGCCAAGCCGGCTTTGCCGTCGAGGAGGTCAAGACCCGCGCCAACGGCAAGCGCGGCGCGCGTCATGTCATCTGGATCGCGACCAACGGGCAGCGAACCGCAGCTGGCCGATAGCCATCCTGAATTTCCGATACGACAAGGCCTTCGACCTGGCAGGATCAGCAAGGGCCTATTTCGACTTCTGCAGGTGGCTGGCAAGCGTTTCAAGCAGGCCGCGGGTGCCCTCCTCGCGCCCTTTCACCGAATCGGCGCCATCAAAGAAAGCGCCCTGTTCGGTATAGGTCAGGCGCGTGCCCTCGCCCGACGGGGTCAGTTCGATCGTCGTCAGCGACGCCGACAGCGGCTGAGTGCCGATCGCCATCCTGTAGGAGAACACGATGCGCTGGTTGGGGACGATATCCTGGAACTGCGCGTCGAGCCTGATCTCCGGTCCGCCGCCAAAGCTGAAGCGCGACACCTCGCTACCGCCGACACAAAAGTCGAAGCTGAATTCGGCGATCGTAAAGCCATCGCCTTCGATCCGCCATTGCCGCACCATCGCCTTGTCGGCGAAGGCGAAGAACACGCGTTCGGGCGATTGCGGATAGGTTCGCTCAATGGTGAAGGTGGAATGGATGACGGAATGCTCGTCTTTGACGGGGGCGATCTGGTTCATTGCTTTTCGTCCTTTTGCTGGTCCTGACTTTTCGGGGGCGATGGGTCTGTCTCGGCCAGAAGCTGGCCAAGACGGTCGAGGTGGCGTTCCGCCGGTATGCGGCGCTCCGCGATCCAGTCGGCGAGCGGAGCAAGCCCGCCCGGCTCGATCCGGCAGGTCCGTACCCGCCCGATCTTTTCGCTGCGGATCAGCCCGCAGGCCTCCAGCGCCTGCAAATGTTGCAGAACGGCTGCGAAGGTCATGCCGAACGGTTCCGCCAGCTGGCTGACGGTTGCCGGTCCGCAGCTCAACCTTTCCAGGATCTGCCGGCGTGTCGGCTCGACAAGTGCGCGAAGGATGCTGTCGATCTCGGAATAGTTAAGCATGGACTTGAGTATCGCGTCGTCGGTGCCAATTGTCAAGTCTGGACTAAAGTATTCTGGCGAGCGTCGAGTGATGGCCAGTCGTCCCCCACTTCGTCGAGCTGCGCTCGCCACCTCTCCCCCGATCGACGGGGCAGAGGTGGCGCCGCGAAGCGATTCCGCTCGAACCCGCCGTTGAAAACCCTCAACTTCAGGTTCGCAGTTGGAGCGTTGATCAATCCTGATGCAGGATGAATTCCAGATAGAGATTGCGCTGCAGGATCGAGTGGTTGTCGTCGGAGATCAGCGACACCATCAGCGCGCCATCCTCGCGCGTCCAGATGTCGAGACCTTCCATATTGTCGATCTGGTAGCCCATGTCGGCTTCCACCAGCACCGGCCCATCGGCCACCGCGCCCTTCTCGATGCCCTCGCCGTGAATGCGCCGCAGCCGCATCTTGACCCCGCTGGCCATGGAAAAGCTGCGCTCGAGCAACAGCAGGTCGCCATCGGGCAGGAAGGCGCCATCCGTGATGTCGAAACCGCCGTCGCGCTTGACAGTGAAGACGCCCTTCTTCGGCCCTTCAAGGATGGCCGCGTAGACGTTGCCGGCACTGTCGAGGCTTCTCTCGGAGACGACAACCAGCGCGCCCTCCAGCCGTCCGTCCGGATTTGCATGGGCAATGGTTTCGAAGCCGCGATTCTGCCGAAGCTCCCGGGCCGGTATCAGGAAGTCCAGTTGCTTGAACGATGCCCTCATATCGGCTGGATCGATCGTGTATTGGGCGACGCGATGGTTGCGCTCGAAGCCGACAGTGGCGATGCCGTCCTTGACCGCGAGGCTTTCGGCGTCGACCTCCCATTTCTGCGCGAACGGCTTGCCGGTCTCGTCGACCATCTGCTGCATGCGGAAATTCTGGATGCCCGACGGGCGGCCGTCGGCATTGCGGGCCACCGTGCCGAAGAACCAGAAGCCGGTGTCGGCGACGCCGATGAAATCGCTGCCCGGCTTCAGGAACCGAAAAGCCGACAGTGCGCCGAAATCGCGCGAGCGCGAGGTCATCTCCAGCCCGCCGACGAATTCGAGCGGACCAAATCTGGTTTCCGGACGGCCGATATGGAACTCGGTGATCGGGCGGGCCGAGATTTCGACCGGCTGGACGGCCGCTGTGTCGGCGGCAAGCGCCGGCGCCAAGGCAATGCCGAACAACAGATTGGCGGCGCAGAAAGCTAGCCGAACACCGCCGCGCGAAAAAATCATCCGGCGCGTCGGATGCCGCCGCGCCGCGTTTCCCGCGCGCTTTCCTCACCGAACAGCGAGGCCAGCTGCTCAGTCATCGCGCCGGCGAGTTCCTCGGCGTCGACGATGGTGACGGCACGGCGATAATAGCGGGTGACGTCGTGGCCGATGCCGATGGCCAGCAATTCGACCGGCGAGCGCGTCTCGATCAGTTCGATCACCGCGCGCAGATGCCGTTCGAGATAATTGCCGGGGTTCACCGACAGCGTCGAATCATCAACCGGCGCGCCGTCCGAAATCATCATCAGGATCTTGCGCTGCTCGGGCCGCGCGATCAGGCGGTTATGCGCCCACAGCAGCGCCTCGCCGTCGATGTTTTCCTTGAGCAGGCCTTCGCGCATCATCAGGCCGAGATTCCGCCGCGCCCGCCGCCACGGATGATCAGCGGATTTGTAGATGATATGGCGCAAATCGTTCAGCCGGCCGGGGTTCGGCGGCTTGCCGTCCTTCAGCCACTTCTCACGCGCCTGCCCGCCCTTCCAGGCCCGCGTGGTGAAGCCGAGAATCTCGACCGAAACGCCGCAGCGTTCCAGCGTACGCGCCAGAATGTCGGCGCAGGTGGCGGCGACCGTGATCGGCCGGCCGCGCATCGAGCCCGAATTGTCGAGCACCAGCGTCACCACCGTGTCGCGGAATTTCGTGTCGCGCTCCTGCTTGAAGGACAGCGGCTGCATCGGATCGATGACGACGCGCACCAGCCGCGCCGGGTCGAGATAGCCCTCTTCGAGATCGAAATCCCAGGAGCGATTCTGCTGCGCCATCAGGCGGCGCTGCAGCCGGTTGGCCAGCCGGCCGACGACGCCGGACAGGTTGGCCAGCTGCTTGTCGAGGAAGGCACGCAGGCGGTCGAGCTCTTCCTCTTCGCAAAGCTCCTCGGCGCCAACCGTCTCGTCGAAGGCGGTGGTGAAGACCTTGTAGTCGATGTCCTTCGGCAGATTGGCGAAGGGATTGTCGTTGCGGCGCGCCTCGCCGGGCGTCTCGGCATCGGCGTCGTCATCGTCCGACAGATCGTCGGCGGTGGCGTCGGACGCCTCCGTTTCGGACGACTGCTCATCGTCGGCCGAAGACTCGGCATCCTCGGACTGCGACTGCTCGGAGCCGGAATCGTCCTCGCCGCCCTCCTCGCTCTGCTCCTCACCTTGCGGCTGGTTGTCGTCATTGTCCTCGGAGTCTTCCGTCTCCTGGTCGTCGCCGAGTTCCTCGGCCATTTCCATGGAGGCCAGCATCTCGCGAACGACCCGGGCGAAAGCCTGCTGGTCATCGAGCTTTGCCGAAAGTCCGTCGAGATCGGCGCTCGCCTTTTCCTCGACCCAGGGGCGCCACAGCTCGACCAGCCGCTCGCCGCTCTTCGGGATCGGACGGCCAGTCAGCTTCTCGCGCACCATCAGCGCCAACGCTTCCTCGATCGGTGCGTCGGCCTTGTCGCGGACGTCGGTGAGGTTTGCCTTGGTGTATTTGTCCTCGAGCATCGAGCCGATATTATCGGCGACGCCCTGCATGGCGCGGCTGCCGATTGCCTCGACGCGGGCCTGCTCGACGGCGTCATAGATGGCGCGGGCCGCCTTACCTTCCGGCGCCAGCTTGGTGTGGATGCGCGCGTCATGGCAGGCGCGTTTCAGCGCCATGGAATCGCCAAGGCCACGGGTGATGGCGATGTCGGTCTTCGATGCCTTCTTCGGCAGTTCAGGCAAGCGCGCGCGGCTGCCGGCGAGCGCCGGCCTGTCCTTGGCGAACCCAACCTCAAGTTCCTTGTCGCCGGCAATGGCGCGCATGCACACGGTTACGGCGCGCTTGAAGCTGTCGGCTTCAGAACCCGTCTTCGACTTGTTGCGCGTATTGTCGCCCGGACCCGCCATTATCTATCTCTATTTCGTCACTGGCTGTTGGCTAAGCTGAGTGCGTAGGAGGCCGACAATCTCTTCCACCGAGATTGTAAAGTAACCGCCCTTGCCACTGTCATATGCCTGTCTCCACAGACTATATCCGTGGTCAAATCCATCAGGAATTGGGCCAACTCCCTCAAGCCCAACCACACTTTCTCTCAGTACGTCAGCGGCTACAGGGAGGTGCGGAACCGTTCGTAACTGCTTTCCATCATCAGGTATCGGCGCATCGGTGACTGAAATCGAAACGATTGGGTGGCTTTCGCCCTCCAAGCTATCAACCGCGCCTATGATCACCCGCGATGAAAGTGGTATCGCTCCGTTATAGGTCCAAATCTGCCCAGGTTTGAATGGTTCGTTCTGGGCCATAGCCGCCTGACAGATACCGAAGCAGAAGATCGAAAAACTCCATAGGAACGTCCAACGCGTCGTTCCCATGGAGTGGTGTCACCCCAGCACGACGTTGGCAGCGCTTTCCGGCAGATCCTGGCCGAAGGCGCGCTGGTAGAACTCGGCAACCACCGAGCGCTCGAGCTCGTCGCATTTGTTGAGGAAGGTGAGCCGGAACGCCATGCCGATATCGCCGAAGATCTCGGCATTCTCGGCCCAGGTGATCACCGTACGCGGGCTCATCACGGTCGACAGATCGCCATTGATGAAGGCCGAACGCGTCATGTCCGCGACGCGCACCATCTTGTTTACGATGTCCTTGCCCTTGCCGTCGCGATAGTGCTTGGCCTTGGCCAGCACGATGTTCACTTCATTGTCGTGCGGCAGGTAGTTCAGCGTGGTGACGATCGACCAGCGGTCCATCTGCGCCTGGTTGATCTGTTGCGTGCCGTGATAGAGGCCAGTGGTATCGCCGAGCCCAACCGTGTTGGCGGTCGAGAACAGGCGGAAGGCTGGATGCGGACGAATGACACGGCTCTGGTCGAGCAGCGTCAGCCGGCCCGACGATTCCAGCACGCGCTGGATGACGAACATCACGTCCGGACGGCCGGCGTCATACTCGTCGAAGCAGAGCGCGACATTGTGCTGGTAGGCCCAGGGCAGGATGCCATCGCGGAATTCGGTGATCTGCAAGCCGTCCTTGACGACGATCGCGTCCTTGCCGACGAGATCGATACGGCTGACATGGCTGTCGAGATTGACGCGCACGCAGGGCCAGTTGAGGCGGGCGGCGACCTGCTCGATATGGGTCGACTTGCCGGTGCCGTGATAGCCCGACACCATGACGCGGCGGTTGTAGGCGAAGCCGGCGAGGATCGCCATCGTCGTCGCCTTGTCGAATAGATAGTCCGGATCGATGTCGGGCACATGTTCTGATGTCACCGAATAGGCCGGCACCACCATCTTGGACTCGAAACCGAATTTTTCCTTCACCGACACGGTGGTATCGGGCAGGTTGGCGATGTCGCGATCGACCTTGTTCATCTCTATCAACGTCTCCACGGGCGAAACGCCGAGTTTCGCCGGCAATCGATTTTGTTCGGGGGCGGTCTTAAAGCCTTTTCCAACCTTATGAAAGTTGGAAAACAGCCCAAACCCTAAGTTCGCTCAGCACAGGCCCGCCTGCTTGAGCACGCGATAGGCCTGAAGCACATCGCGGAACCGGTCTTCCGAACCTCTGTCGCCACCATTCGCATCCGGATGGTGGAGTTTCACCAGTTCCTTATAGCGCGCCTTGATATCCTTGCCAGTCGCCTTTGTATCAAGGCCAAGCGTTTCCAGCGCCTTGGCCTCAAGCGGCTTGGCCTTGCGCTCGCGCGCCTCGCGTGGATCCTTCGGGCCCTTGAACAGGTCGAACGGGTCGCGCATGCGGTTGTAGTAGCCGGCGCGGCCGGAACGCAACTGGGCCATATCGGGCGACGAACGCGTCGAGGCGCCGTTTGCCCCCATCTTCCAGGTCGGGCGATGGCCGGTCATCGCTTCCTTCTGGAAGCGCGCGACCTCGGTGTCCGGCACGCCGGAGAAATAGTTGAACCCCTTGTTGTACTCGCGCACATGATCGATGCAGAAGCGGAAATACTCGCCCTCCTTCATGCGCCCGACGGGCGCGCGATGCGTGCCCGCCTCCTTGCAGCCATCCCACTGGCAGATCGGCGAATGCGATTTCACCTCCGCATCCTTGTCGGGGCGGACGCGAATCTTTTCGAAATATTTGGGGTACGGCTTCATCTCACCCATTTATGGGGCGTTCGCGGATGCGAAACAAGAATTGACATTTTCGCGCTGATCGCCCTAACCGCTGAATCGCGGCTTAATGCAGGCGATTGACAGATTTTGTCGCGGGACGCGCGGCATTTTGATCGCGCATATGTGGTGAAGGGAGTTGGCGATGTCCATACAGGCAACGATGGAAGACAAGCTGAAGAAGGCGTTTTCGCCGGAACGGCTGGTCATCATCAACGAAAGCCACCTCCATGCCGGCCACCATCACCAGGACTCCGACCACCACGGCACCTATGACGGCACCGGCGAGACACATTTCCGCGTCCGCATCGTCTCGCCAAGTTTTACCGGCATGAGCCGCATCGACCGCCACCGTTCCGTCAACGAATTGTTGGCCGACGAGCTGAAAGCCGGCGTGCATGCGCTGGCAATCGAGCCGGCGGCGCCCGGTGAAGCGACGCGCTGGTAGATTCAAGCCGACTGCCGGCTGCCGAAGCCGGTCAGATCACCGCTTCGATGAGAAACGGCCCACGCCTGGACAGAGCGCTGTCCAGCAGCGCGTCGAACCGCTCGCAGGTATCGGCTCGTGCCGCTTCCACGCCCATGCCTTTGGCCAGGCAAACCCAGTCCAGCGCGGGATGGTCGAGGTCGAGCATGCGCCTGGCATTCTCGCCGATCGCATTCACGCCGACATTGCGCATCTCGCCATGCAGGATCGCGTAGGTCCGGTTGGAGAACACGATCGTCACCACGTCGAGATTTTCCCGTGCCTGCGTCCACAATCCCTGCACCGTGTACATGCCGCTGCCATCGGCTTCGAGATTGATCACCTTGCGATGGGGACAGGCGACCGCCGCTCCGGTCGCCATCGGAATCCCGCCGCCGATCGATCCGCCGGTGCCCATCATGTAGTCATGCGGCGCGGCAAAGGCGGACAGGGCGAAGAAGCGCCGTGCCGAGGTGACCGCTTCGTCGCAGACGATCGCATCCGCGGGAAGCTTTCGCGCCACCGACAACGCGATGGCATCGTCCGTCAGCTTGCCGCTCGGCGTTGATTCGTCAGGAAAGGCGGTTGCGAACACCGTCTGCTGCGACGGTTTCACGCCAAGCTCGTCGCGAAGCGCTTCCAGCGCCGCATGCAGGTCTTCGCCATGGGCGGCCAGCGTCAGCACCTGGCAGCCTTCACGCACGAGCCGGCCCGGCTTTCCCGGATAGGCGAAGAAAGCGACCGGCTCTCTTGCCCCGACCAGCACCAGCACGTCGATATCCTTGAGCACCGCGATCGCGGCATCGACCGGATAAGGGATGCGTGTCGGCGCCGCACGCCCGCGGCCACGTTGCATCCGCGCGATCAGAACCTCGCTGAACAGACGGACGTCACCGGCTGCCGATATCTGGCCGGCGATTTCAAGCGCATCGGCCCGCGCCGCGCGCCCGCTAACGATCATGCCGACACGGCCCGGAGCGGCACGGATAGCATCGGCAACCTTTCGCACCACGTCCAAGTCTGCAACTGGCGGCGGCGGCAGGACGACACGGCCCGGCGAAGCCGGGCTGGCGCCGCCCCAGGCTGCGTCCGCGGGCAGGATCAGCGTCGTGACGCCCGGCGGCGTGAGCGAGGCGCGAAAAGCCGCCTCCGTCGCCGGCTGGACATCGGCTGGCCCCTCGATGCGGCGAACCCATTTGGACATCGGCGCCGCAAGACCCTCTATATCGCTGGTGAGCGGGGCATCGAGCGGCAGATGATAGGACGCATGGTCGCCGACAATGTTGATCATCGGCGTCTTTGCGCGCCGGGCGTTGTGCATGTTGGCGAGACCATTGGCCAAGCCCGGACCGGTATGCAGCAGTGTCGCGGCGGGACGGTCGGTCATGCGCGCATAGCCGTCGGCGGCACCTGTCACCACGCCCTCGAACAGGCCAAGCACGCAGCGCATCTCCGGCTTGCGGTCGAGCGCCGCGACAAAATGCATTTCCGAAGTGCCGGGGTTGGCGAAGCAGACATTCACATCGTTCGCCAGCAGCACGTCACACAGGACATCGGCACCATTCATGAGAATTCTCTCCCGTCGACGATCAGGAACAATTCCAGGAAAAGTCTGAAGCGGCTTTCCGTCCGGAATTGCGTCAAAACAAACAGACGGAGCAATTGCACCCGCACATGCCCCAGCAGCAATATCCCGCCGGCACTTTTGGTCTGATCCAGCTCCGAGGCGCGGATCACCCCACCGTCGATTTCAGGAACGCCAGCGCGGCGGCCGTCAGCGCGTCGCCGTCCTTGCCGAAATCGCTGTTGATCGACATGTGCGTATAGGCGCTGCCATCGAACAGCGTGACCTTGGTGCCCGTGGCCCGCAGCCGATCCGCGAAGGCCCTGGAGTCCTCGCCGCGCCCCGACGCCCCCGAATAGGCTATGAATGTCGGCGGATGCTTGCGACCGTCGACATAGGTGGCCGGCGACAGTGCTACCCATTGCGCCGGATCGGAAAAGACACGGGCATAGGCCCGCACCATGCCGCCATTCTTGGAAAGTGCCGCGAGGTCATAGGCCCTTGTATCATCGAGAAGCAGCGCCGCGACGCCAAGCAGGCCGCCGCGCATGCCGGTCAAGGCAATGAGATGGCACCCGGCCGAATGGCCCATCGCCACGATGCGGTTCGGATCGCCGCCATGCTCGGCGATGTTGGCCCGCACATAGGCATAGGCCTTCTCGACATCGCCAGCCTGGGTGGCCACGTCGGCGTCCGGCAGCATGCGGTAGTCGATCGACACGAAGCAAAAGCCGTTGGCGAGCAGGAAGGCGGGCTTGTCATGAACTTGTGAGCGCTTGCCGAATTCCCAGGTGCCGCCATGGACGAAAAACACCACAGGCAGGCCGCGCGCGCCATCGGGTGCATAGATGTCGAGCTTTGCCGGCCCATAGTCGAAGGTCTGTGGGGTTGGAGACGGTTTGCCCAGGGCAGCGAACGCTCTAACCGGCAGCAGCGTCGTCATCGAAGCCAAAAGCAGCGTTCGCCTGTCGATCATCGTCATCTCCCGGCTATGCCCTCGGTGAAAATGCACCTTGGCGCCGCGAAGTTCCAATGAATGATTTGTAACGTACTGGCTGTCGTCCCTTATGCGACCGGCCTGATCCTCAGCCTGGCGATACGGTTCTTGTCGCGCTTCATGACGATGAAGCGCTTGCCGTGGAACGTAAAAGCCTGCTTCTCGTCCGGGATCGACTGCGTCTCATGGATCACAAGGCCGGCGATGGTCGTGGCTTCCTCGTCCGGCAGGTTCCAGTCGAGCGCCCGGTTGAGATCGCGGATCGGCACGGTGCCGTCGACGACCACCGAGCCATCGGCCTCCTGCTTGACGCCCTGGATATCGACATCGTGCTCGTCAGCGATCTCGCCGACGATCTCCTCGATGATGTCCTCCAGCGTCACCAGCCCTTCGACCTCGCCATATTCGTCAACGACGACAGCGAAATGCGCCTTGCGGCGCAGGAAGGCGTTGAGCTGTTCCTGCAAGGTCGTGGTGTCCGGCACGAACCAGGGTTTCGAGGCGATCTTCATCACGTCGATCCGCGAGAAATCGTTGCCGACATCGTTCAGTGCCCGCAGCAGGTCCTTGGCGTGCAGCACGCCCACGATGTTGTCGAGCGACCCCTTCCACAAGGGCATGCGGGTGTGCGGGCTCTGCAGGATCTCGCGCACCACCGCTTCCGGCGGATTGTCGGCATTGACCGAACGCATATTGGTGCGATGGACCATGATATCCGACACTTCGAGCTCGGCGAGGTCGAACAGGCCGCCGACACGGTCGCGGTCTTCCCGGACCACCTGGCCGTCACGCCGGAAATCGTCGACCGCGCCGCGCAATTCGGCCTCGCTCGAGCGATGTGGCTCGATGCGCAGCAATTCATATCCGAAGATGGCAAGCAGACGCGTGCGAAAGATGCAGGCCAAAAGGATGAGGCCGGCAAGGACAGCGACGACGATCCAGCCGGTCTCGTTCATCCCGGACAGCTTCCTTGCTGGCCCCTACGGCCCTGCTGGCCCGGATGGTTCTCTTTCAGGAAGGACAGCACTTCGGACGCCGGCACGTCCTTGGCGATGAAGGACTGGCCGATGCCACGCGTCAGGATGAAAGTCAGCGCGCCGCGCGACACCTTCTTGTCCTGGGTGATGAAGGACAGCAGCATCTCGGCGTCCGGCAACTCGCCGGGAATATCGGCCATGCGCCAGGGCAGCCCGACGGTGCGCAGATGCGCCTCGACCCGCGCCGCGTCATCGGGACTGGCCAGGTTGAGCCGTGACGAAAAGCGATGTGCCAGCGCCATGCCGATGGCGACGCCCTCGCCATGGACGAGGCGGGCGCCGTCATACTGCGTGGCGGCCTCAAGCGCATGGCCAAAGGTATGGCCAAGATTGAGCAGCGCCCGGTCGCCGGTCTCGAACTCGTCGCGGGCGACGACATCGGCCTTGGCGCGGCAGGCCTCGGCGATGGCCTCGACCCGCTCCGGCCCGCCGGCGAAGACTTTTGACCAGTTCTGCTCCAGCCAGGCGAAGAAATCAGGACGGTCGATGAGCCCGTATTTGGCGAGCTCGGCATAACCGGCGCGGAATTCGCGGATCGGCAACGTGTCGAGCACTTCGGTATCGGCAAGCACCAGCTTGGGCTGAAGGAAGACGCCGACGAGATTCTTGCCGCGCGGGCTGTTGATGCCGGTCTTGCCGCCGACCGAGGAATCGACCTGCGCCAGCAGCGAGGTTGGTATCTGCACGAAATTCATGCCACGACGCACGATACCGGCGGCAAAGCCGGTGAGGTCGCCGATGACGCCGCCGCCGAGCGCGATGACGACATCGCCGCGCTCCAGTCTGGCCGCCAGCACGCCGTCAACGACCTCTTCGAGATGCGCAAAGCTCTTGGTCTTTTCGCCCGGCGGCATAGTGATAACGGCGGGCTTGATGCCGCCCTTCGCAAGCCCGGCCTTCAATGTCTCGAGATGCGCGGCCGCGACATTGTCGTCGGTGACGACAGCGGCGCGCGTGCCCGGCAGGCGCAGTGAGATCTCGCTGCCGGCGCGCGACAACAGGCCGGGGCCGATCAAAATGTCGTAGGTCCGGTCGCCAAGCCCGACTTTCACGGTGACGGGTGTAACCTCGCTCATGACTCCACCTCACCAGTCGTGGCGGTTTCGGCAACGCCGAGATGGCTGCAAAGCGCGTTCACCACCTCGGCCGCGATGACCTCCTTGCGGTCGTCGCGGGTCGGCACGGTGAGATCGGCTGTCGCATAGACCGGATAGCGCTCGGCCATCAGCCGTTCCAGCACTGCACGAGGATCGGCGCTTTTCAAAAGCGGCCGGTTCTGCTTCTTGGACACCCGTTCCATCAACAGGTCGAGCTCCGCCTTCAGCCACACCGAGATGCCGTGAGCGGCAATGGCCTCGCGCGTCTGCGGGTTCATGAAGGCGCCGCCGCCGGTCGACAGCACCTGCGGGCCATTCTCCAGCACGCGCAGGATGACCCGTTGTTCAAGCGCCCGGAACTCGGTTTCGCCATAGCGCTCGAACAGTTCCGGAACGGTCATGCGCGAGACGCTTTCGATCTCATGATCACTGTCGAGAAAGGGCAGCGACAGCATCGTCGCCACCTTGCGGCCGATCGCGGTCTTGCCCGCGCCCATCAAGCCGACAAAGACGATGGAACGGTTGCCCAGCCGACCGAGCAGCGCGGCATGGCTCTCGCCAGGAGGATTTGCTGGTAGCGCGTTCATACGGGCCCTCTTTGCCGGCGTATCGACATCAAAAGCCTGTTTGCGTCAAGCGTCGTGCTGGCCACGCTTCGTCCTTGAATTGGCCGGAATGGCGTCCCATAAGGGCACAGGGTTTGGAAACACAGAACAAGAAGACGGGCGAAGATTGATGCCGACACTGTTCCGCTTTGTCGTGACAACAGCGATTCTGGCCGGCATTGCCTATGGCACGATGTTCGCGCTGGCCATGTTCGTCGAGCCGAAAAAGGCGGAGATGAGCGTGCGCATCCCGCCGGAAAAGCTCAATCCCAAGAAAAGCTGACAAAGAAAAGCTGATCCCGAAGAATGAACAGCGCCGCCCGCATCGAAGCCTTCCTGGAAATGATGAGCGCCGAGCGGGGCGCTGCCGAAAACACGCTGTCTTCCTATCGTCGCGACCTCGAAGACGCTTCGCAGGAGATCAAGGGCGGACTTGCAGGCGCCGCCTCCGACGATATCCGCGCCTATCTCGATGAGATCGCCGCGCGCGGCTTCGCTGCCACCTCGCAGGCGCGCAAACTGTCGGCCATCCGGCAATTCTTCAAGTTCCTCTATGCCGAGGGCCTGCGCGGCGACGATCCGACCGGCACGCTGGACAGTCCGAAGAAGGGCCGGCCGCTGCCAAAGACGATGAGCGAGGCTGATACCGGCAGGCTCATCGACCGTGCCGCGGCCGAAGCCGGCGACGCCTCATTGAGCAACAGCGACAGCCTCGCGGCCTTGCGCCTGCACGCGCTGGTCGAAGTGCTCTATGCCACGGGTCTGCGCGTTTCCGAACTTGTCGGCCTGCCGGTGACGGTGGCGCAGCGCGACGACCGCTTCTTCATGGTGCGCGGCAAGGGCGACAAGGAGCGCATGGTGCCGCTCTCGGTCAAGGCGCGCGTCGCGATGCGGGCATGGCTCACCGCCCGGGCGACGGTGCCGGCCTTCGCCAACAGCCCGTTCCTGTTTCCGGCCGCGTCCGACAGCGGCTTTCTCTCCCGCCAGGTTTTTGCCCGCGATCTGAAGGGGCTGGCGGCCAGGGCCGGTATCGCGGCCGCCAGGATATCGCCGCACGTGCTGCGCCATGCCTTTGCCAGCCACCTCCTGCAGAACGGCGCCGACCTGCGCGCCGTGCAGCAATTGCTTGGCCACGCCGACATTTCAACCACCCAGATTTACACCCATGTGCTGGAGGAACGGCTGGTGCGGCTGGTCAACGATCATCATCCGCTTGCCGACTAGACCTCATATCGCTATGTGAGGGCGACGTTCCACCGCTCGGAACCGCCAATTCCAGGTTCCTACAATCCATAGACTTCCGGCGTATCGGTCCGCTCAAGAATGTACAATTACCTCGATTTCGAAAAACCGGTTCAGGACCTTGAGGGCAAGATCCTCGAGCTGAAGAAGCTTGCCGAGAACGGCGAGGCCGTCGATGTCGGCGACGAGATCAGCCGCCTAGAGAAGCGTTCGCGCGATGCGCTGCGCGATGCCTACAAGGCGCTGACGCCATGGCAGAAGGTGCAGGTGGCGCGCCATCCCGACAGGCCGCACTGCGTCGACTACATCAAGGGACTGTTCACCGATTTCACGCCGCTGGCCGGCGATCGCAATTTCGGCGAGGATCAGGCGATCGTCGGCGGTTTCGCGCGTTTCCGCGGCGAGCCGGTGGCGATCATCGGGCAGGAGAAGGGCTCCGACACGGCCAGCCGCCTGAAGCACAATTTCGGATCGGTGCGCCCGGAGGGTTACCGTAAGGCGGTGCGGCTGATGAAGCTGGCCGACCGCTTCAATATCCCGTTGCTGACGTTGGTCGACACGGCGGGCGCCTATCCCGGTGTCAACGCGGAAGAGCGCGGTCAGGCGGAAGCTATCGCTCGTTCAACCTCGACCTGTCTCGGCCTGAAAGTACCGTCGATCTCGGTGGTCATCGGCGAAGGTGGCTCGGGCGGCGCCATCGCGATCGCCACCGCCAACCGCGTCTACATGCTTGAACACGCCATCTATTCGGTGATCTCGCCCGAGGGTGCGGCTTCGATCCTGTGGCGCGACACGACCAGGTCGAAGGACGCGGCGACCAACATGAAGATCACCGCGCAGGATCTCCTTGAACTGAAAGTCATCGACGCCATCATCCCCGAGCCGCTCGGCGGCGCCCATCGGGGCGCCGACACGGTGATTGCCGCCACCGGCGACCTCATCGCCAAGACGATGAAGGAATTTTCCGGCGCCAACACGGATTTCCGCGAGCAACGCCGCGAGAAATACCTGGCGATGGGCCGCAGCCTGTAGGCTGCGCCCCCGAAGCTCGAACCTTATCCATACGACAATGTGACGCGCACGCCCGGTCGCATCGCGGCCTGCCGATTGCAATGTGGCATCGCGCACCAATTTCGCCACAAAAATGCCGCCGCCTTCAGCTCAATGAGATTGCCGTTAGGGGACACGCTGGCGCTTGCGGTAAGGAATTTTCAAGGTTAACGAGCTTAAGGTCGTTAATGTTCAATGAAGCAGCCTGGTTTGCAGAAGCCGTGGCGCCAGACAAGAGACGATAGCGATACCCATGCTTGCCAAGCTTGCCCGCACCGGAATCCTGATCGCCGCGCTTGGCGTCGCCGGCTGCAACGACTCCTCGATGAAGAATTTCGCGCCAGAGGCCAACAAGCCGCTGCCGGACAAGATCCTGGCCGACATGAAGGCCAAGGGCATGGTCCGCACCTCTTCTGTGATGGCGCGCATCTTCAAGGAAGAGGGTAAGCTGGAGATCTGGAAAGCCAAGACCAACGGCCGCTACGACATGGTGGCCAGCTATGACATCTGCAAATGGTCGGGCAAGCTCGGACCGAAATACACCGAGGGCGACCGCCAGGCGCCCGAGGGCTTCTACACGGTCCGCCCGTCGCAGATGAATCCGCGTTCGAACTACCATTTGTCGTTCAACATAGGCTTTCCCAACGACTATGATCGTGCCAACGGCCGCACGGGCCAGAACCTGATGGTGCACGGCGCCTGCTCGTCATCGGGCTGCTATTCGATGACCGACGCGCAGATCGAGCAGATCTACGCTTTCGGCCGCGACGCTTTCCAGGGCGGCCAAACCGAGTTCCAGGTCCAGGCGTTTCCGTTCCGCATGACCGCCGCCAACATGGCGCGCTATCGCAACGACCCGAATTACGAATTCTGGAAGATGCTGAAGGTCGGCTACGACAATTTCGAGGTCACCAAGGTGCCGCCGAAGGTCGACGTCTGCGAGAAGAAATACGTCTTCAACCAGGTTGCCGCCGACGGCCAGACCTTCAACCCGACCGGTGCATGCCCGGCGACCACGCAGCCTGATTCGCTGAAGAGCGCCTTCAACACCTATCAGAGCACCTATGACGCGGCGTTCAACAGTGCGCTCAAGGCAAGCGTACCACCGCCCAAGCCGACAATTGCCGGCATCAAGGAAGCCAGCATCGTATCCGACTGGACGAAGAAGCGTGCCCGTGGCGAGCGCGTGCCGATCGATCCGCCGTCGCTCAATTCCGACGGCTCGGTGACCGAGACGGCGCGCATGGGCCGCATCGATTCGCCCGCCGGCCGCAAGATGGCCGCCCTTGACGCGGAAAAGGCGGCCAAGCAGAAGGCCGAGGAACAGAGGCTTGCCGCCATAGAGGCAGCCAAGGCCGCGAAGGAAGCCGCCAAGGCGCAGGCCCTTGCTGAAAAGGAAGCGGCCAAGGCCGCCAAGGAGGCACCTGTCGCCACCGCCACCATCGCCGCTCCCTCCGAAGCACCTGTGGCCGAAGCACAGTCAGCGAGCGCCGATGAGAGCCGAGTGACAAAGCTGAAGAACAAGCTGCTCGGCATGTTCGGCGGCTGAGGTTATCGCGTTGGCCGCGGATGGCATATACGACCTCAAGGGGCTGAACTGCCCCTTGCCCGTGCTCAAGGCAAAGAAGCGGCTGGCCGGGATGCGTCCGGGCACCCGGGTGTGGCTCGAAACCACCGATCCGCTCGCGGTTATCGATATTCCCGCGTTCTGTGCCGACAGCGGCCATCATCTGGTCGAAACATCAGCCGTTTCCGGGGGACACCGTTTTCTGGTCGAGCGCGGCGAGACCGTCTGAACTCGGCGCTGCCCCTCATCGCCCTGCCGGGCACTTCTCCCCGTATAGTGACGGGGAGAAGGACGCCTTCACTCCTGATTTCGCCAATCTCCAGCGTTACAAAAAAGGCGCTGAGGGCGCGACAGCTCCCTTCTCCCCGTCACTATACGGGGAGAAGGTGCCGGCAGGCGGATGAGGGGCAGTGCGGCATTTCGAGATCGAAAGCCCTACCGCCCGGCAATCGCCAGCGGATTGCTTTCCAGCGCCGCGCGGTCGGGCGTATCGATCGACGGCCGGTTGGCGAAGGCGGCAAACAGCCGGCGCACATAGTCTTCCGGCATGTCGAGCGTGATCAGCACCAGTCGCGTACCGCGCTGGCCATCCGGCCAGGACGCCAGTTGTACCGGCGGATGCAGGATCTTCTGCACGCCATGGATCACCAGCGGCCGCATCGGGTCTTCCCGCAATTCGATGACGCCCTTCATGCGCAGCAGGCGCTCGCCATGCGCGGAGCGCAACAGGTCGAGGAACATCTCGATGGCCGAAAATGGCACTGGTCCGTCATGAACCAGCGAATAGGACCGCACCCGGGTATCGTGATGATGGTGATGCCCATGGTCATGGGCATGATCATGCCCGTGATCGTGATGGGCTTCCTCGCCCAGCCAGCGCCGCACGTCGGCGGATTTGGTCGCCGGATTGTAGAGGCCGCAATCGAACAGCGCCGCCACGCCCGTTTTTCTATCGCCGGCATCGAGCACCTCGGCGCCCGGATTGAGCTGCCGCAGCCTGACCCGCAAGGCCTCGATGTCGCCGGGATCATCCGCCAGATCGGCCTTGGTCATCACGATGCGGTCGGCAACGGCCACCTGCTTGACCGCCTCGACATGGGCGTCGAGGGTCGCATTGCCGTTGACGGCGTCGACCAGCGTGATGACGCCGTCGAGCCGGAAAGCCTGGACAAGTGCCGGATGCGCCATGATTGACTGCAGCACCGGCGCCGGATCGGCGAGACCCGTGGTCTCGACGACGACGCGGGCGAGACGGGCGATGCGGCCGGTCTGCAGCCGATCGACGAGATCGGCCAGCGTGTCGACCAGTTCGCCGCGCACCGTGCAGCAGAGACAGCCGTCCGACAGCTGGATGATGCCGTCGGAGGCCTGCTCGACCAGCAGATGGTCGATGGCCACCTCGCCGAACTCGTTGATGATGACTGCCGTGTCGGCCAGCGCCGGGTCCTTGAGCAGGCGGTTGAGCAGTGTCGTCTTGCCGGCGCCGAGAAAGCCGGTCAGCACCGAGACGGGGATAGGAAAGCCATTGTTCATCGGCATCTATCGGGCCGTTTCAATTCTTGGCCGGCTGGTCGCCCTGCACCGCAACGGCGCCCGACACGATCGGATCGGCACCGGCCGGTGCCGGCCTGTCTGGCCGCCAGCTCGGAAGCGGCACATCGGCATATTCCTGGCTGGACTGAGCAAGCAGCGCCTTCGGCGCCGGGCCGGTTGCGCCGCCGAGACCGACGGCGACCAGCGTCGGCACATGGTCGAGTTTTTGCTGATAGAGCGACTTCGGCGCATCCTTCTTGGCGACCGGCGGCGGGGCTTCCGACTGCTCCTCGGCGGCCTTCTTCTTGCAGATCTCGTCCTGCATGTCGTTGACCGCGAGCGTATCGCCATAGGACGCCAGCGTGGCGACGGTGGTCGAGCCGGCGGTTGGCGTTGCAAAACCCTCGTCGAGCAGTTTGGCGGCGGCCTCCGCGCGGCTGACGGCGGATTTTTCGCCGAGCACCACGGCAACCAGCGTGCGGCCGTTGCGTGTCGCCGACCCGATCATGTTGAAACCCGAAGGGCAGACGAAGCCGGTCTTCATGCCATCGGCTCCCGGATAGCGGCCGATCAGCAGATTGTAGTTCGAGATGGCCTTCTTGCCGACGGCGAGACCCTCGATCGAGAACCACGGCGCATATTGCGGGAAGTCGCGGCGCAGTGCGATCACCAGCACAGCGAGATCGCGCGCCGTCGTATACTGTTCCGGCGAAAACAGCCCGTTCGGGTTGACGAAATGCGTACCTGTCATGCCGAGCCGCTGCGCCTCGACGTTCATGCGATCGGCGAAGGCCGACTGCGAGCCGCCGACATTCTCACCCACTGCCATGGCGATGTCGTTGGCCGATTTGACCAGCATCATCTTCAGCGCGTTGTCGAGCCGCATGACCGAGCCCGGCTTGAACCCCATCTTGCTCGGCGGTTCGCCGGCGGAGTGCTTTGTCACCTTGATCGGCGAATCAAGCTGGACCTCGCCGGCGGCGATGGCACGAAACGTCACATAGGCCGTCATCAGCTTGCTCAGCGACGCTGGATACCAGCGCTCGAAGGCATCCTGGTGCTGGATGATCTTGCCACTGTTCAAGTCGAACAGGATCACTGGATTGGCCTGCGCCGACCCGATCAGTGCCGGCAGCGCGACCGCGCCAGCAAACAATAGTTTCAGGAAATGCCTGTGCCACATGGTGAAATCCGAAATCGCCTCTTGCCGTAGTCGCCCCTGGCTCCGTAAGATTTCGTTACCGGATGGCCAGCATAGTGGATCCGACCCTCTCCGGATCCGTTGTTGCGGTGCTATTTATCCTATGTGACGCCAACATGGCAAAGCGCCTGACGATCACGATTACAAAGTGGCAAGCGGAAACCGCCTGCTCGAACAGTGAGATTGAATCATGCCAATCCTGAACCGCGCCGCCGAAATGCAGGACGAAGTCGCCGGCTGGCGCCGCCATATCCACCAGACGCCTGAATTGAACTTCGATGTCTTCAAGACCGCGGCCTTCGTCACCGAGAAGCTGAAGGAATTCGGCTGCGACGACGTGGTGACCGGACTTGGCAAGACCGGCGTCGTCGGCATCATCCACGGCCGCCGGGGCAAGGGTGCGACCATTGGCCTGCGCGCCGATATGGACGCGCTGCCGCTCAACGAGATCACCGGAAAATCCTATGCCTCGACCATTCCT
This sequence comes from Mesorhizobium shangrilense, assembly GCF_040537815.1. Classification (NCBI taxonomy): domain Bacteria; kingdom Pseudomonadati; phylum Pseudomonadota; class Alphaproteobacteria; order Hyphomicrobiales; family Phyllobacteriaceae; genus Mesorhizobium; species Mesorhizobium shangrilense. Next base: position 139,738 of record NZ_JBEWSZ010000005.1, on the reverse strand, counting down.
GGAAAGATGCATGCATGCGGCCATGACGGCCATACCGCAATGTTGCTGGGGGCAGCGAAATATCTCGCCGAGACGCGCAACTTCGCCGGCTCGGTCGCGGTGATCTTCCAGCCGGCGGAAGAGGGCGGCGGCGGCGGCAATGAAATGGTCAAGGACGGCATGATGGAGCGTTTCGACATCGGCAAGGTGTTCGGCATGCACAATATGCCGGGCCTGGCGGTCGGGCAGTTCGCCATCCGTCCGGGTCCGATCATGGCGGCAACCGCCGAATTCACCATCACCGTCAAAGGCAGGGGCGGCCATGCCGCGATGCCGCACGGCACGATCGACCCGATCGTCATCACCAGCCAGCTTGTCGGCGCGCTGCAGACCATCGCCTCGCGCAGCACCGACCCTGTCGAGGCCGTGGTGGTCTCGGTGACGAAATTCCATGCCGGCGACGCCTACAACATCATTCCCGAATCGGCCGAGATTGCCGGCACCGTGCGAACCCTGAAGAAGGAAATCGCCAAGAAGGCGGAAGAGCGCATCCGCGCCATCTGCGCCGGCTTGAGCACTGCGTTCGGCGCCAAGATCGACGTCGACTTCCAGTCGAACTACCCTGTCACCTTCAATCACGCGGACGAGACGGTCTTTGCTGGCGACGTCGCCGCGGTGGTCGCCGGCGACAATCATGTCCACCGCGCCATCCAGCCAGTGATGGGCGGAGAGGATTTCTCCTACATGCTGGAAGCCCGCCCCGGCGCCTTCATATTCATCGGCAATGGCGATACGGCGGGCCTTCACAACCCGGCCTATGATTTCAACGACGAGATCATCCCACACGGCATGAGCTACTGGGTGAAACTGGCGGAGACCGCGCTCGCCGCGTGACAGGCAGCGCCGGTCAACGATAGCGGCCGGCGCAAACCTCCCCGGATATGACCGTATTCGGCCCGCCATGGCACCCGGGCCGAGGCATCGGACGTTAATCCCCGCGAAACAAAGGGCCTATTGCGTTCGGCCTGCCTCTTGGCGAAACGGTCCGAAGCGGCTATGTGTCGGGCCGCGTGGTCCCGTAGCTCAGTAGGATAGAGCGGCAGATTCCTAATCTGTAGGTCACAGGTTCGATTCCTGTCGGGATCACCACGTAACCCGCTGTTTTATAATTCATTTTCCGATAGATCGGCCGTTTCGTGCCGCTTTCCGTCATCACCAGGCAACGCAAACCTTGAATTAGACGCGTCTGGCCTTGGCCTTCATGCGCTGGAGGTCTCGCCTCGGTCTTGCGCCAGAGCGCGAGCAGCGTGTTGGGCGTAGCGCGCCTTTTGCTGGTCTTTCTTCGTGATTGGACCGCCCTGGCCATACGAGCGTACCGTCCCCGCATCGCTGACAACTGGCAAGGGCGTCGGCGGCAGAAAGAGACCACAGATGCTTTCGCCCCGGGAGGTCGAAAGCGATGTACGATCAGCAACCGCCTCAATCCATCCAATCCGTAGAGGTCGTCGACGCCATGGGCGAGTGGTTCGTCTTTATCTGCGAGGGCAACGGCGAACCCGTTGTCCAGCCATTCGGCATCGAGAGCTATGCGCGCGCCTACGCCGAGGGCCAGCGGATTCGGCTTGGGCTGGAACGTTTCACTACCATCTAGGCCGCATCAGGCCAGCAGCAGCAAGCCATAGGGACGCGTCAGGACGCGCTAGGCGCTTCGGCGCTGTAGGAGAACGGCCAGCGGGAACGCGCGCTGGTGAGGCTCTGATCACCATCGACACTTTGGCCATTCAGCGCGATACTTCTGAGTAGCAAGGTTCGGATGCCGCAGGAGGGTGCCATGCGAGAATTGCCGTCCAACGTCGATGCAGATGCCGTGATTGAAGTCGGCCGTTACTTGGATGATCACGCGAAAACCACAGCAGTTTCGATTTCTGAAGCGTTTCGTGTAGTCAGACGTCGCGTCACACCGTCGCGCGTCGGCGACACGCGGCTTGAGGAACTGATTGTGGAAAGCGCCGGTACCAGGCATCTGGCCGTCCTGATGGACAACCGCTAGCGCTTGATGACAGAGGCTGGACATTCCAATCGCTGATAGACGCAAAGATGACCGTGATGGCGCACTGCCACCATGGGCCGTGCAACCATAACCAGGCGCTCGACCTAGTGAAGCTCCGCCATCGGTTCGGACCTGGAAAGGGCGATTGAGGCGGACTACTTTGCTCGCAAATGCGGCATCACTAGAGAGGAAGCACTTAAGATCCTCGGGACGCCCGCACGTTAAAGCCCTTCACGAGCCACCCAGGTCGAGCAGAAGCCAGATAGCGACGCTAATTCCAAGGCTCGCTTGGAAGCGCCATCTGGGCGCAAGCGGCCGGATATATCTTTTTCAGCCGGCGGAACGTTTGTACCCGCCCGGCGTTATCGCAATGATCCCCGCATAGGGATCATAAAGGGCCTTGCACCCTCTCGGCCCTAGTTTGAGTCCGCTGTCTCCCGGAAGTGCCCAGCCTGCGCAACGTTTGCGCTTTTGGAGCCGTCGACAGCGGACCCGACGCATTTTCAGTGATCGCCAGGATCCTCGACGCGCAGCGTCATTTCATTGCCTGACGCCGGCAAGCAGGACCTGCTGAGGGTTCAATGTCCGCAGAGCCGTGGGGCTAGGAAGATTGCTTCGCCCGTATAGCCATCACTTCAGATGCAAGATGACCGAACCCTCGGCCAAGGTTGGCGGAGCAACACCGGTCCCTGACGCATTTTTCTTCACCCAGTCACGGGCTACAACGACACTCTCGTCGGTGCCTGCCTTGTCCTTACAGACTGTCACGGAAAGTCCGCCATTACCTGTTCTGATCAATGTATAACCGGTAAACCCCTTTACCTTCCGCAAAACGGCTTCGACGTCTCCCTTTTTGGCTTCGAGCAGGTCAAACAGTTCCTTCGCACCCGTACCACTAAACGTTCTGACCACGGCATGCATCTCACGGTCCTCCCTTGTTATTGTCTGTGACCGGGATCGGTTCGTCCGGCATCTCGGCACAGACGGTCGATCATCAAACAACTTAATGCCGATGGTTGCAAGAAATGGCTGACTCCCCCAGGTTCATTCGGGGAGGGCGAGGCCTGAGAAACCGGTTCCACTCAGCACCGCTGCCCTTGCGTTGCTGGATGATGCCAAGGCGGCGGTGGAGGGCAATGGGAGCGACTATGTGTTTCCGTCACCTCGATCAGTAGATGACCAGCCGTTGGACCGTCGGGCTTTCTCAAACAGCACATACCGGGCGTCACGAGGCGCGGCGGCATCGACGGTTCGCTTTGTCAGTTTGCTCTTGATCACCGAAACGCCATTTCGATCTGCGTCGTCGCCCGGGGCGTCACCAAAACCGACAACCCCAGGAAACAGGATGAAAGAACATAACGAAATGGAATTGACATCAATGGTTTGTGGATACACACGGAAAGAGGCGGAAACGTCGCGCAACTCGTGCCGTGAAATTCCTAATCTGTAGGTCACAGGTTCGATTCCTGTCGGGAACTACCAACAAAATCAAGAGTTTAACGCCTGATCGTTGGTGCACTCATGTTGCGCCATGTTGAAAATCAGTACCTTGATTTCCAAGGCGCCATCCGAACAGCCAAGGCGCTTGCCGGACAACATGCCGGTGTCTTAGCTTGGAGTCGGCATGCCGATCCGGCCCGGGAGGCCATTTCAAGGGCCATCGATCGTGCGACCATGGCGAAGTGCCGGATATGGAAGGAAGATGATCGACCCGCCCAAAGGCCCGGATGACGATCCCGATCGCCAGGAGGCCATCGAGCCACATTCTCAGGCAATCAAGGCGCGCAAGGTTCCATTGCCCGCCGGCTACCGACAGGGTGTCATCTCCGCGATCACCGTGCTGCTCGGATTTTCGCTTCTTTTCCTGCGCTACTGGAATTTCGAAGCTGAAGGCGAATGGTCGGTTGCCTCGATCCTGGCGACGCTCCTGCTGGCAATGGCCATCGTCCTTCAGCTCCTCGCACTGTGGCGGTCACTGCTCCCACGGGACGACGACGAGCCGGTCTATCAAGTCACGCTGCGCTGGTTCCTCGCCTCGATCATTGCTCTCATTGCGGGCGTGCTCCTGGCCGGGCTGATCGCGTCGCACGTCTTCAATATCTGATCGCTTCGGTTCCAGGCCGTGCGACCACTCGCCCCTTATGGCGTTCCCCATCAAATCAAGGCCAGTAGAACCCGAAATCCTCGCCAAATTCGATCACCGTCACCAGGATGACGTACAGGCTGGAGATCAGCACAAGCGTCATCACAGCGAAACGATCGAACCCCTGAAGTTTTTGTAGATTCCCTTTGTCGGCACGCATGGTGCCATCTCCCCGCCACCCAAACTGGCATCATATCCTATTTCGTGAGGAAACGCTAATGAACATCGATTGAGCCCGGCGGCGCTCCTAGGCGCCCATACGACGGTTGTCCGAGAAAGCCCGCGCCCTTACCAGCGCAATCCGGGCCCGCGCTTTCGCGCGGGCCTGGGGGCCATTGGCCGATCATTCGGCATCCAGAACCTGGACGACCTGATGGGTATCGGGGTCCACCAGCACCGTTCTTCCTTCAATGACGGTGTACCGGTATCTCTCGTTGGGCACCTCTCGAAGCTCGACCTTGTCATCAAGTCTTGTGCCGACATTCAATTCGACTCCGGGAAGCTTGATCGAGGCAAGCGGGTTCTTGTGGACATATTCCCGGTAAACCTTCTGGTCCTCCGGCTTGACGATGATGGTATCCGCCATTGCCACGCCCAAGCCTGACATCAAAATGGCGCCGGCTGCCAAGGTAATCATATACGTTTTCATAGTTATCTCCCTTGTTCGGTCATCTGGCGCTTACGTTAGTCGCCGGGAATATAAAGGGCTGGCTACGCCTTTGTTCCCGGAACAGAATCTAACTATTTGACTCCATATGTGAGGCCTCTCCGCCGGAACAAACCGCCAGAAGGGGCGTTCGCCGGCAACTGGCGTTAGCCACGTCTCTTGGATGCACTCTACCCCTGGCGGCGTTGAATGGACCGTGCATGGCGGCTGCGCAAACATAGCCCCAGCCCGTCTATCGCCGGATGAAAACAGTTTTGGTACAATGGGAAATGCACCCAGGTCGCACTGCAGGGAAGGCGTGTCTTTTCGCGCTGGTGTCGATGTTGGCGGGGGCGTCGGTCTCGTCCTTCGCGCAATCCTGGCCGGCCGAATCGGGAAAGGGCGAGGCTGAGTTTGCCATAACGGCGACCTGGGCGAGACATCTGCGAGGCCTCGTGACATTCGCCGACCTCCAGAAATCCATAGGCTCAGCCGGCCATCTCGAGTCGGTCGAGGACAATGGCTATGAGGAGCCCCGCGCACGCTATAGCTGGACCGGGCCCGGCGGCGCGGGGAAAATCGTGGTATTTCAATATCGGTCCGGCGCGTTCGCGGCGATTGTGAACCCGGTCGATCTGAAGGGAGCCATCGAGATCAACAGCTTTGGCGCCTTCGTCTGTCCGGCGTGCTCCCCACCCGTGAACGCGTGCGGCAGTAGACCCTCTTGGGTCTTGAAGGACATCCATTGGGATTCCTTCGACTGCCCGCGAACCGTGACCGGGCCGCAGGCGTCGATGGACTGACGGTCAACCGGATCTGGTGGTCCACGTCACATCGCGCTTACTTCACGCGCCTCTTTTCGAGCTTCCGCGCCAGCGTTCGCCGATGCATGCCCAGCCGCCGCGCCGTCTCCGAGATGTTGAAGTCGGTGTCGACCAGCGTCTCGTGAATGCGCTCCCATTCGAGGTTCTTGATCGACGTCGGCCGTTCGGTGAGCGGCACCGACGCATCACCCTCGACCTGGCCGAAGGCAGCCTCGATGTCGTCGGTGTTGGCGGGCTTGGCGAGATACTGGCAGGCGCCGAGCTTTATCGCCTCGACAGCCGTGGCGATGCTGGCAAAGCCGGTGAGCACCACGATCCGCATGTCAGGATCGTGCTCATGCAGCGCCTTGACGCATTCGAGGCCCGAACCGCCGGCAAGCTTGAGATCGACGACAGCATATCGGAACGCGACCGTGCCGATCAGCGCAAGCACGCAGTCGACGCTCTGGCAGGTATGCGTATCATAGTCACGTCGTTCGAAAGACCGGCGCAGCGCGTTTGCAAAGGCGATGTCATCCTCGACAATCAAGAGCGAGCGTTTAGTCGGCATTGTGCCCTCCTGGAGACAGAGCAGCCAGCGGCAGATGCAACGTGACCGAAGCTCCCCCCTCGGATCTGTTCCTTACGGTGACGGTACCCCCCAGCTTGCGGATGACGTTGACGACAAGGAACAGGCCAAGCCCGCTGCCGGGCCGGTTCTTGGTCGAACTGTAAGGCTTGCCGAATTCAGCAAGCATGGCTTCTTCAAATCCCGGCCCCGCGTCGACGACTTCGACGATGAGACTGTCCGCACGGCGGCTGACGATCAGCCCGACCCATAGAGGCGACGCTTCGAGCGCATTGTCCAGCACATTGAACATCACTTGCTTGAGCGCAGGATCTGACACGATCTCCTGATTGGTGCCGAAGCGCTTGGTGTATTCGAAATCTTGCGGCAGCCGTGTCACCTTCCATTCGGCCACCAGTTCCGCCAGGAAGGCATCAACGGAGGTGCGAACGGTTCCCTCGCCGCGCAACTCGCCCGACGACATCAGGATACCCGAGACGATCTTCTTGCAGCGGTCCAGCTGGCCCTGCATCACCTGGATTTCCTGTGCCATCTCCGGATCGGCCTTGAGGCTTGGCATGCGCTGCCAATCGTTGAGGATGACCGAAAGCGTGGCGAGCGGCGTGCCAAGTTCATGCGCGGCACCCGAGGCGAGCAGGCCCATCCGAACGATATGATCCTCTTCCGCCGATTGCTGGCGCAAATCCGCAAGATGGGCGTCACGGGTTCGAATGTTGTGCTGGACCCTGGTGATGAACAGCACCAGAAGCGTTGCCGCCAGCACGAAGCAGATGAACATGCCCTGGATGTGAAGGCTGAACAGCCCGGCGTCATGCGTATGCGGCAGGCTGATCTCGCGGTAGAAGGTGGTCAGCGCGATGAAGCACGCGCTGGCGATGAATACCAGCGCCCAGACCGACCACGTCTCCAGCAGCACCGCGCCCAGGATGACCTGGAGCAGGTAAAGCGAAATGAAGGGGTTGGACGCGCCGCCGCTCAGATAGAGCTGGACCGTCAAGGCGGCGACGTCGAGCAGAAGGCCGAGGAATATCTCGGTGTTGGTGATCGCGTCCTGGCTGGCATGCCGGCGCAGGCTGGCGATGTTGAGCGCGATCAGCAGCAGGATCACCACCGCCATCGGGATCAGCGGCAGGCCGATGCCAAGCGCGTAGCGAACAAACAGGATCGTCACGATCTGACCGCCGACCGCGATCCAGCGCAACTGGATCAGAAGCAGGAAATTCTGCTTGTTGGTCTTGTCGTGCAGGGTCATGCGGCCGGCAGGTCCTGGGCCATGGCTGAGCATGCCACTCAGGCGGTCGTACGATCCAGGCGCTGGCTGAGCCTGAGTGCCAGAAGCGTGCAGGCCGCTCCCGACAACAGATAGGCGCCCGACGATATCAACCCGAAATGGGCGGACAGGAACAGGGCGACGATGGGCGCGAAGCCAGCGCCGAACAGCCAGGCGAGATCCGAGGTCAGTGCAGCGCCGGTATAGCGATAGGTCCTGGAAAAATTGGAGGCGAGCGCACCGGAAGACTGACCGAATGACAGGCCGAGCAGAACGAAGCCCAGCACCATGAAGATGGACTCTCCGACGAAACCGCCGTCGAGCAGCTGCGGCGCGAAGCCGCTGAACACGGCGATGGCCACGGCGGAACCGCCGAGCAGGGGCCAGCGTCCGATCCGGTCGGCGACAAGGCCCGAGATCGCGATTGCGGCCAGACCGAAGAAGGCCCCGATCGTCTCGATGACCAGGAACCGTGCCGGCGCTTCGCGCGTGAACAGGAAGATCCAGGACAGCGGAAACACCGTGACCATGTGGAACAGCGCAAAGCTTGCCAGCGGCGCGAAGGCACCAAGCACCACGGTGCGCCCTTCCGCGCGCAATGTCTCGCTCACCGAGGTCGGCTCCAGTTCCTGACCTTCGAACAGCTTCGTGTATTCAGGCGCCATGACGATACGCAGGCGCGCGAACAGCGCCACGACATTGATGGCGAAGGCGACGAAGAACGGGTAGCGCCAGCCCCAGCTGAAGAAGTCTTCCGCCGACAGATTGCCGACAAAGTATGCAAACAGGGCGCTGGCGACGATGAGACCGAGCGGTGCACCGAGCTGCGGGATCATCGCATACCAGCCGCGGCGGTTTTCCGGCGCATTCAGCGCCAGCAGCGAGGCAAGACCGTCCCACGTTCCACCCAGCGCCAATCCCTGGCCGATACGGAACATCACCAGAAGCCAGGCCGAAGCCGAGCCGATATTCTCGTAACCAGGCACGAAGGCGATCGCCACGGTGGAGGTACCCAGCAGGAACAGCGCGATGGTGAGCCTGGCACTGCGCCCGAAGGCGCGGTCGACCTCGATGAAGATCGTCGTCCCGATTGGCCGCGCGATGAAGGCAAGCGCGAATATCCCGAAGGAGTAGAGCGTCCCCGTCAGCGGGTCGGCATAGGGGAATACGAGCTTGGGAAAAACGATGACGGAAGCGATCGCGTAGACAAAGAAGTCAAAGAACTCGGATGTGCGCCCGATGATGACCCCGACGGCGATTTCGCCCGGCCTCACCTCATGATGACGCGCATTGATCCGTCTTGCGTCGGCTTCGATCTTCGAAGTTGGGCTCACAGCATTCTCCGTTGCCCGGGAGGCATGACTCCCCTCGCATTCGCATGCGATCGCTTGCCATATGCGCGGGCCAGACGCTTTGATGGCGGTTGCCGCGTCATCGCGGCATTGGACAAATTGTCCAATGCCTTCATTGCTGCAGTGCAGCTAGCACTCGGGGGAACAACCGACAGGTCATAAATTGAACCGTCTCCGTACCCTTTTCCTGCTGCCCTTGCTGGCGTCGCTCGGCTCCTGCAGCATGGTCGTCATGAACCCCGCCGGCGATGTGGCCGCTCAGCAGCGCGACCTTTTGGTGGTGTCCACGGCACTGATGCTGATCGTCATCATACCGGTGATGGCCCTCACCATATTCTTTGCCTGGCGATACCGCCAGTCCAACCGCGAAGCGCGCTACGAGCCGGATTGGGACCACTCGACCCATCTCGAGCTGGTCATCTGGGCCGTGCCTCTGCTGATCATCATCTGTCTGGGCGCCGTGACCTGGATGGGCACGCATCTGCTCGACCCCTATCGTCCGATCGGACGTGTCGCCTCCGACAAGCCGCTGGCGCCGGACGTGCGTCCGCTTGAGGTCGAGGTCGTGGCGCTGGACTGGAAATGGCTGTTCATCTACCCGGAATATGGCGTCGCCCTGGTCAACGAGATGGCGGCACCCGTCGATCGGCCGATCAGCTTCCGCATCACCTCCGCCTCGGTGATGAATTCCTTCTACATCCCCGCTCTGGCCGGCCAGATCTACGCGATGCCAGGCATGGAAACCAAGCTGCACGCGGTCATAAACAAGGCCGGCGACTATGAAGGGTTCTCCGCCAACTATAGCGGCGCCGGCTTCTCGGGAATGCACTTCGCGTTCCATGGGCTGAGCGATGCCGACTTCCAGACGTGGATAGCCAAGGCGAAGCAGGGCGGCGGCAAGCTCGACCGGACCAATTATCTGCAGCTCGAACAACCCAGCGAGAAGCAACCGGTGCGTCGCTACGCTGCAGTGGATTCCGACCTCTACAAGGCGATCCTCAACATGTGCGTCGAGCCCGGCAAGATGTGCATGAGCGAGATGTCACAGATCGACGCCAAGGGCGGGCTCGGCCTGGCCGGCGTCCGCAACACCCTGCCGCTGCTCTACGACAAGTTCGCGCGCCGCGGCACGATATTCGGCCCCGCGCCATCCTATGTCGCCAGCATATGCACGACCGAGGAAGCACTGGCGGCTTCGAACGCGGCGCCACCCGCTGTGCCTATGACCTCGACCCCGATCCTCGGCGCCGGCCTGCAACGGCCAATGCCCCTGTCGATCCGACTGCCGTCCCCCCAAGCAACCGGCACGGTTCGCTCGCCCTCCAACTCCTGAGGCGCCACGCAAGACATGTTCGACAATCCCGCACTTCTCAAGGCGATCTTCGGCCGGTTGACGCTCGAGTCGCTCCCGCTTCACGAGCCCATCGTGGTCGTGACTTTCGCTGTCGTAGCACTTGGCGGCATCGCCCTTCTCGGCGTCCTGACCTATTTCAAGCTCTGGGGCTATCTCTGGCGCGAGTGGTTCACCAGCGTCGACCACAAGCGTATCGGCGTCATGTACATGGTGCTCGGCATCATCATGCTGCTGCGCGGCTTCAGCGACGCCATCATGATGCGCCTCCAGCAGGCAATGGCCTTCGGCGGCTCCGAGGGCTACCTCAACTCGCATCACTACGACCAGATCTTCACCGCGCATGGCGTGATCATGATCTTCTTCGTGGCGATGCCCCTGGTCACCGGCCTGATGAATTTCGTCGTCCCGCTGCAGATCGGCGCGCGCGACGTGTCGTTCCCGTTCCTCAACAATTTCAGCTTCTGGATGACCGCCGGCGGCGCGGTCATCGTCATGATGTCGCTGTTCGTCGGCGAATTCGCCCGCACCGGCTGGCTGGCCTATCCGCCGCTGTCGGGCATCGGCTACAGTCCCGATGTCGGCGTCGACTATTATATCTGGGCACTGCAGGTGGCGGGCGTCGGCACTCTGCTGTCGGGCGTGAATCTCGTCTGCACCATCGTCAAGATGCGCGCTCCCGGCATGTCGATGATGAGAATGCCGATCTTCACCTGGACCGCGCTCTGCACCAACGTGCTCATCGTCGCCGCCTTCCCGGTGCTGACGGCGGTGCTGGCGCTGCTGTCGCTCGACCGCTATGTCGGCACCAACTTCTTCACGAACGACTTCGGCGGCAACCCGATGATGTATGTGAACCTGATCTGGATCTGGGGCCACCCCGAGGTCTACATCCTGATCCTGCCGGCCTTCGGCATATTCTCCGAAGTCACCTCGACCTTCTGCGGCAAGCGGCTCTTCGGCTATACCTCGATGGTCTACGCAACCGTCGTCATCACCATCCTGTCCTACCTGGTCTGGCTGCACCACTTCTTCACCATGGGGTCGGGAGCGAGCGTCAACTCGTTCTTCGGCATCACCACGATGATCATCTCCATCCCGACGGGCGCCAAGATATTCAACTGGCTGTTCACCATGTACCGGGGGCGCATCCGCTTCGAACTGCCGATGATGTGGACGGTTGCCTTCATGCTGACCTTCGTGGTTGGCGGCATGACCGGTGTGATGCTCGCGGTTCCGCCGGCCGACTTCGTGCTCCACAACAGCCTGTTCCTGGTCGCACATTTCCACAACGTCATCATCGGCGGCGTGCTGTTCGGCCTGTTTGCCGGTATCAGCTACTGGTTCCCCAAGGCCTTCGGTTTCCGGCTCGATCCATTCTGGGGAAAGCTGTCCTTCTGGTTCTGGGTCCTTGGCTTCTGGTTCGCCTTCATGCCGCTCTATATCCTCGGCCTGATGGGCGTGACGCGAAGGCTGCGCACCTTCGATGATCCCTCGCTGCAGATCTGGTTCATCATCGCCGCCTTCGGCGCTTTCCTGATCCTGCTCGGCATCGTGTCCTTCCTCATCCAGATCTTCGTCAGCGTGCGGCGGCGCGAGCAGCTTCGTGACGACACCGGCGATCCGTGGGACGGGCGCACGCTCGAATGGGCGACGTCGTCGCCGCCGCCGGCCTACAATTTCGCCTTCACGCCGGTTGTCCATGATCTCGACGCGTGGGCGGACATGAAGAGGCGCGGCTACCAGCGTCCTCTGACAGGCTTCCGCGACATCCACATGCCCCGCAACACCGGAGCCGGCGTGATCCTGGCGGGGTTGAGCGTGGTGCTTGCCGTGGCGCTCATCTGGTACATCTGGTGGCTGGCGATCGTGAGCTTCATCGCCCTGATCGGCTACGCCATCGCGCATACCTTCAACTACGACCGGGACTTCCACATTCCGTCCAGCGACGTCACGCATGTCGAGGACGAGCGGACACGCCTGCTCGCGGCCAACGCCCAAGCGATATGAGCATCATGGCACACGCTGACACTGTGATCGACGACACGATCTTCCATCTGGAGGACGACCACGGGCATGCCGAGAGCGGCAGCAGCACCATGCTCGGCTTCTGGATCTATCTGATGAGCGACTGCCTCATCTTCGCAATGCTGTTCGCGGTCTATGGCGTTCTCGGCGGCAATTACGCCGCCGGGCCGGCGCCAAAGGACCTGTTCGATCTTCCGCTGGTCGCGCTCAACACCACCATGCTGCTCCTGTCCTCGATCACCTACGGCTTCGCCATGCTGGAGATGGCGAAGGGACGTGTGCGGTCCATGCAGTTCTGGCTGGTGGTCACCGGCCTGTTCGGCCTCGCCTTCCTCGGCATCGAACTCTACGAATTCGCGCATTTCATCCACGAAGGCGCGACACCGCAGCGCAGCGGCTTCCTGTCGTCCTTCTTCGCGCTGGTGGGAACGCACGGCCTGCACGTCACCTTCGGCCTCGTCTGGCTGGTGGTGCTGATGGTCCAGGTCTCCAGGCACGGGCTGATCGCCGCGAACCAGCGGCGCCTGATGTGCCTCAGCATGTTCTGGCACTTCCTCGACGTCATCTGGATCGGCGTCTTCACCTTCGTCTACCTGATGGGAATGTTGCGATGAGCGCCGGACATCACGCCGACACCAACGAAAACGGCCACGCGCATCATGGCGTCGATCACGGCTCGCTACGCGGCTATCTGACGGGCTTCGGCCTGTCGGTGGTGCTGACGGCCATTCCCTTCTGGCTGGTCATGACCAATGCGCTGGGCAACCAGATGGCCTCGGCGATCGCCATCATGGCCTTCGCGGTGGTGCAGATCGTCGTCCACATGGTGTTCTTCCTGCATATGAACACACGGTCGGAAAGCGGCTGGACCATGATGGCGCTGATCTTCACCCTCATCCTGGTGGTGATCGCGCTGACAGGTTCGCTCTGGGTCATGTACCACCTCAACGTCAACATGATGCCCGGCCACGACATGAGCCAGATGCCCTGAGAGGGTCAGCCTTGCACGAAGAGGCGCAGGCGCGACCGCGTTCCGATAGAGGCGACAGCCGAAAGGCTCCGCGTTCGAAATGGAAGCTGCTCGTGCTCACCCTATGCGGTGCCATCGGCGTCGCCGGTTTTTCAGCGCTTGGAATCTGGCAGCTGGAGCGCCGCGTCTGGAAGCTCGACCTGATCGACCGTGTCGAACATCGCCTGCAGGCGGCGCCCGTGGCCGCCCCAGGCCCCGCGGACTGGGCTGCGGTCAACGCGGCGGATGATGAATATCGCCGGCTTGTCGTGCCGGGCCGTTTTCTCGACGATCGCGAGACCCTGGTTCAGGCGGTGAGCGATCTCGGCGGCGGCTTCTGGGTGATGGTGCCGTTCCGCACGGATGATGGTTTCACGGTGCTGGTGAACAGGGGCTTCGTGTCGCCGGACAAGCGTGATCCGGCGACCCGTCTGGCCGGCAAGCCCTCAGGCGACCACAATGAAATTCACGGCTTGCTGCGTATGACGGAACCGAAGGGCGGCTTCCTGCGCAACAACGATCCGGCTGGTAACCGCTGGTATTCGCGCGATGTCCAGGCCATCGCCACGACACTGGGCATCGCGCAGGTCGCCCCCTACTTCATCGATGCCGGCGCGACGCCCAATCCGGGCGGATGGCCGGTCGGCGGCCTGACGGTCGTCTCGTTTCACAACAGCCATCTCGTCTACGCGGTGACGTGGTTCGCGCTGGCCTTGATGGTGTTGGGCGCCGTTGCCTATCTCTGGCGTCATGAGATGCAAGAGAGGCCACGGCGACCGGAACGAGTGGTATGATCGATCCTGCTTAGTGCCTGACCATCCCGGCATCGACATTCAGTGTCTGGCCGGTGATCCAGCGGGCGTCCTCCGAGGCCAGGAACGACACCACGTCGGCGATATGCTCCGGCTGACCCTTGCCCTTCATCGCCTGCAGCATCTCGACGAAGCCGAACGCCTCATTGTGCGGGCTCGCCTTGACGCCGTCGCTCTCGATCAGTCCGGGCGTCACCGCATTCGCGGTGATGTTGTACTTGCCGAGTTCCGTGGCCATTGCCCGGGTGAAGCCGATGACCCCGCCCTTGGCGGCGACGTACGCAGCCATGTTCGGCGTGCCGGCGAAGAAGGTGTTGGAGGCGATGCTGATCACCCGCCCGGCCTTGCCAGCCGCCCGCATCTGGTCGGTCGCCGCGCGGCTGACGATGAAGGTGCCGGTGAGGTTGACGTCGATGATCTTGCGCCAATGGTCGAGGTCGACATCGTCCCAGGCGATGAACGGCACGATGCTGGCGTTGTTGACCAGGATGTCGACGCCGCCGGTGAGTGCCTGGATCTCGGCAAACAGCGCCTTGACCGACGCCGGATCGGAAATGTCGGCGGTGATCGCCTTGGCCTTTCCGCCGATCGACGCAGCGGCAGCCTTGGCTCCGTCGGCGTTGATGTCGCTGACGATGACGGTCGCGCCGTCGGCGGCAAGCCGCGTCGCGATCGCCTTGCCGATGCCCTGTGCCGCGCCCGTAACCAGCGCCGTCTTTCCCGCAAGCCGTTCAGTCATGAAATTTCTCCCTCAATGCGCAATCTGATGATGTCTGTTCAGGCGTCGGCGTCGATGACGGCCAGCGCCGCGTCGATGCCCTTGCCGACCGCCAGCTTCTGTCCGGCCGCATTCATGGCGCCGCCAAGCGCCGTCAGTGCCGCGATCGCATAGATCGGCTGCGCCGTCGGCCCCATATGGCCGACGCGCGTCAGCTTGCCCAATGTCTCGCCGCGGCCCGACGAGAACACCACGCCGTAGCGGGCACGCGCCGCGATCCTCAGCGCCTTCTCGTCGACGCCGTCGGGCGTGCGCACGGCCGTCGTGCTCGGCGACGCGATCTTGTCATTGGCGGCCCATATCGACAGGCCCATGCCGACGACGCCCGCACGCATGGCTTTTGCCGTCAGCGCGTGGCGCGCCCACACGGCCTCGGGGCCTTCGTTCAGATAGAGGTCGAGCGCGACATCGAGACCGTTCACCTCGGCCACCGATGGCGTGAACGGAAACGGCTTGTCCCGCGACCAGGCATTTTCCCAGTCGACGATGCTCAACACCGACGCGCGGGGTGCTGCCTTGTTGGCTTTCATCTTGGCCCAGGCGCGCTCGCTGACGCCCATGATCGTCAGCGCCGGCGGCGCTCCCAGGCACTTGCCGGGGCCGGTCACATAGATGTCGGCCCTGCAGTCCTCGGGATGCGTCTTCATGCCGCCGAAGGAAGAAACCGCGTCGACGATCAGATAGGCGCCATGCGCCGAGACCAGCGCGCCGATGGCATCGATCGGGTTGATCGTACCCGACGGCGTATCATGGTGGCAGACGGATACGATGGTGATTTCCGGATGCGCCTTCAGCATATCGGCGACCGACTGCGGGTCGATGGCCTCGTTGTAGGGCACTTCGATTTCGAGCAGATGCGGCGAATAGCGTTTCGCCCAATAGCCAAAGCCCTTGCCATAGACGCCGGATGCGAGATTGAGCACAACGTCGTCGGGTGTGATCAAGGATGCAGCGGCGGCCTCGAGGCCCAGCACCGGCTCGCCATGCAGGATCAGCGGCTTGTTGGACAGCCGCATCGCCTTCTGCGCCTTGTCGACCACCTTCTCGTAGAAGAGCTGGAACGCCGGGTCATAGTCGTAGAGCACCGTGCGCGAGAGGCCGCGCAGCACTTCGGGATAGGCGTTCACCGGGCCTGCTGTCAGCGTGATGACCGGATCGGCGTGATCTGAATAGCGCATGGTCTTGTCTCCGGATTGGCGGCGGTTAGCCGTAGAACTGCGTGCCGGTCTTGTAGGTCTTGAAGTTATCCATGTCGTGCGAGTACATCAGCTCGGCGCCGTGGTCCTCGGCCAGCTTCTTCACCTTGCGCATCGAATTGACGCCCGCCACCGGGTCGATATGGAAGGCCGCCTGGCACAGCGTTTCAAGGCTCTTCTGCGTATAGGCGGCGTCGATGGTGAACATGATCGGCTTGCGCTTGGGGAACTCGACCAGCAGGCTGTAATGGCCGATCGAATGGCCGGGCGTCGAGATCAGCTTGACCCCCTTGGCAAGATCGATGTCGCCTTCGATCCCTTCGAAGGTCGAGTTGGCGCGCGTCGTGCCGGCCAACAGCTGGGCGGTCGCGCCACGCGCTTCCGCCGCCTCCGCCGAGAAGCTCAGGTCCGAATAGCCGAGATGTTCGAAGGGCTCGGGGTTGCAGGCCTGTGGCACCTCCGAGCGGTGGCAGATCTTCTTGGCGTGCGGAAAATACTTGTTGCCGCCGCAATGGTCGAAATGGAAATGCGAGTTGACGACGACGTCAATATCCTTCGGCTCGAGCCCGAGCAGGGCCAGCGCACCGGGAATGGTCTGGTGCTTTTCCTGGATCGGTTTTTCGAACGGCAGCACCTTCATGACGTGGTCGTAGTCGTAGCCGGTGTCGATGAGGAAGCGACCCTCGGCATGCTCGATCAGGATCGAATAGACGGGAAAGCGCACTTCGCCGCCGGGGCCGCGATTCCAGAACACATGATAGCCGTCGAGAACGAGCGAGCCGCCATCGAGCAGGTAGACCTTGGTATCCGACATTTTTTGCCTCCGTTTTGGCGCGGGTCCCTTCCGCGCATCGTTTCTTGTCAGCGCGCGCCGCGCTCATATGGAATGCCGAGCG
Source organism: Mesorhizobium shangrilense (assembly GCF_040537815.1). Classification (NCBI taxonomy): domain Bacteria; kingdom Pseudomonadati; phylum Pseudomonadota; class Alphaproteobacteria; order Hyphomicrobiales; family Phyllobacteriaceae; genus Mesorhizobium; species Mesorhizobium shangrilense. The sequence continues at coordinate 122,836 of NZ_JBEWSZ010000005.1, read as the reverse complement.
CCGCCGGCAGGCTGGCGCGCCGCCCGAACAGCACCAGCATGATCATGACAGCCAGGAACGGCAGCATCTGGATGACGTCGGTCGGTATGTTGATGCCCGCCACTTGCATGGCGGTCGTCAGCGACAGGCAGACGCCGAACAGCAAGGCGCCGAACAGCACCCAGATCGGCCGTCCCCTCGCCAGCATGGCCAGCACGATGCCGAGAAAGCCGGCGCCGTTGGTGATGAAGGGAATGAACAGGCCCGCGCCCACATTGGCGAGATAGGCGCCGCCGAGCCCGGCCAACGCGCCGGTCGTCAGCACCGCGATGGTTCGGGTCCTGATCACATCGATGCCGGCGACGTCGAGCGCGGCCGGCTTGTCGCCGGCGGCCTGCAGATTGAGGCCAAGCTGCGTGCGCCGGTAGAGGTAGCCCATGCCGAACACCAGCGCGACCGCCAGATAGACGATCAAATGATGCTTGAAGAAGGCCGGTCCGATCACCGGAATGTCCGACAGCAGGGGAATGACGGTCGCATCCGCGGCCGGCAGCCGGGGATAGCTGCGCGAGAACTGGAAATGGTGAAGCAGCGCCGTCAGGCCTTCGAGACCGAGCGTCAGCGCGATGCCTATCACGATCTGGTTCAGCCCGATGCGCACGCACAGCAGCGCCATGATCAGCGCCACCGCGACGCCGCCAGCGGCGCCCGTGAGGAACCCCAGCCACAGCGACCCCGAATAGAAGGCGCCGACGAAGCCGAGATAGGCGCCGGCCAGCATCATGCCTTCGATGCCGATGTTGAGCACGCCGGCCTTTTCCGACATCTGCTCGCCGAGCCCGGCCAGCAGCAGCGGGATCGCCGCGGTGACGGCGCCGAACAGGAGCGCGCTGAGGAAGACTTCACTGAAGAGCCCGGTCATGCCCTAGGCCCTCCGCGACTGGTTGTACCGATGGTCGAAATATTCGGCCAGAGCGAGCACGATCAGCACGATGGAGACCAGCACCAGCGTGAAATGATTGGGTACGCCAAGCCGCCGCGCCGCACTCTCGCCGCCGATCGACAGCACCGAAAGCAGGAACACGAAGCCTATTGCCGCAAAGCCGTTCATGCGGGCGAGGAACACGGCCGGAATGACCGCCAGCCCGTAGGCGGGGTTCCAGTCGGCGCGGACATTGCCTTGCACGCCGATGATGTCGACCGCGCCGGCCAAGCCGGCGAGGCCCGCCGATATGGCGAAGACGGCAATGGTCAGGCCGGGCACGCCCAGCCCCGAATGAACCGCCGCGCGCGGATTGGCGCCGACGATCCGCAGCTTCAGACCGAACGCCGTGCGCGTCATCACCAGATGCACGATGATGATCGCCGCCAGCCCAAGCAGCAGGCCGCTGGTGATGGTGGTTTCGAACAGGCGCGGCAGCCGGTCTTCCACCGGCAGCGTGCGGGTCTGCGGCACGGTCGTGCTGGGATCGCGGAACACCAGCTTGACCAGCACATTGGCTAACGACGTGCCAAGGAACGTCATCATCAGCGTGGTGATGATCTCGTTGACGCCCTGATAGGCGCGCAGCAGCGCCGGCACCAGCGACCAGATCATGGCGACAACCATGGCGATGAGGAACGCGCAGAACAGGGCCAGCCAGGCCGGCATGATCTGAACGAACACCGGAGCACTGGCAGCCGCCGTCACCGCGCCGAGCAGGAACTGGCCGTCGCCGCCGAGATTCCACATGCCGGCGCGAAAGGCCACGATCAGGCCCGCGGCAAGAAACAGCAGCGGCGCCATGCGCGTCAGCGTCTGCTGGATGCCGAGCGGCGAGAACAGGCCCTTCTCCAGCACATAGCCATAATAGGCGAGCGGGTCGACGCCGACGGCAAGCAGGATGCAGCCGGCGATGACGAGAGCGGCAAGGATGGGCCCAAGTGTCATCAGCAGCCGATGCAGGATGTCGCCGCGCGTCGCCGCCCCGCTCGTGGCATCGAGGGCGGTTGCACTGGTGGTGGGTGCGGTGTCGATGCTCATGCGGCAAGTCCGATCATCAGGCGACCGACTTTGGTGCGGGCGTCGTCGGCATTGGCGACGGTGCCGACCAGCGCTCCATCCGCGATGACGGCGATGCGGTCGCACATGCTCAGTAATTCCTCGAGGTCGGTGGAGATCAGCAGCACGGCAAGGCCACGCGCCGCCGTGTCGCGGATGCGCTGGCGCGACGCCAATGTGTTGGCGAGATCGAGCCCATAGGTCGGCTTGTTGAAGATCACCACTTTCGCGCCTTCAGCCAGTTCGCGCGCCAGAAGCACCTTCTGGATGTTGCCGCCGGAGAGCCGGGCGACCGGCGTCTTCAGGCTTGGCGTGCGCACGTCATATTCGCGCACCAGCTGCGCGGCGCGCTTGTCGATCTCGGCGCGCTGTTCGACGCCGTTGCGCCAGAACGGCGCCGCGCCGACCTGCTTGAGGAAGAAGTTGATCGAGACCGGGAAAGTGCCGACGGTGCCCTCGCCCAGCCGGTCGTCGGTCAGGTAGCGAAGACCGCGCTGGCGGCGTTCGCCCACACTCAACGCCTCGATGGCGGTTCCCTCGAGCCGTACCGAACCGCTGGTCGCCGCGCGCTGGCCGGCCAAGGCCTCCGCCAGCTGTTTCTGGCCGTTGCCGTCGATGCCGGCGATACCAAGGATTTCGCCTGGGCGGATGTCGAAGGAGATCGACGACAGGCCCGGCGCATTGTCCGTCGGCGCGACAGCCAGGTCCGCGACCTGCAGCAGTGGAACGGCATCAGTGCGCACAGTACGAACCGGACGCTCGACGGCTTCCGGGTCGTCCTTCTGCTTGCCGAACATCAGTTCCACGATCTCCGAAATGATCTCCTGCTCTCCGAGTGCGCGAAAACGCTCGGGCGGGATCTCGCCGACCTTGCGGCCGAGTTTCAGCACCGAGATGCGGTCACCGAAGGCCGCTGCCTCCTTGAGCTTGTGGGTGATGAAGACGATCGCCAGTCCCTGCTCGACCAGGCGGCGCATCAGCGCGCCCAGCTCGTCGATACCCTTCGGCGTCAGCATCGAGGTGGATTCGTCGAGGATCAGCAGGCGGCTGTTGCGCACCATGGCGCGCAGGATCTCGACCTGCTGTTGCTCGCCGAGCGAAAGCTCCGACACCTTCGCATGCAGCTTCACCGTGATGCCCAGGCTGCTGGTGATCTCGGCGACACGCGCTGCCAGTTCTTCGGTCTTTGGCCGCTGCCACCAGGGTCCCCCAAGTAACAGGTTCTCGGCGACGGTCAGCGTCGGCACCAGCATCATGTGCTGGAAGACGGTTCCGATGCCGAGCGCCAGCGCATGGCGCGGCGAATTGATTGGCGTCGGTTTGCCGTCGACCAGGATGCGTCCCTCGTCCGGCTGCTGCAGGCCCGACAGCATGCCGATCAGCGTGGATTTTCCCGCGCCGTTCTCGCCGAGCAGCACATGCACCTCGCCCGGACGGATCGACAGGTCGATGCTGTCATTGGCGACGATGCCGGGAAACCGTTTGGTCACGCCTTCAAGCGCGACAATGTCGCGCCTGTCGACGGACGATGAAAAAGAACTGCTCATGAAAGCCCAGCACTGAAAAATGGGAATCGTCCGGAGGGGTGAACGGATCACCCCTCCGGCAGCCGACCTTGGTCGCCTTACTGGGCGACGCTTGTCATCAGCGCCCTGACGGCGGCCGCGTCAAACACCGGGTCGACCTTGATCTTGCCGGAGATGACGTCTTCGCGCACCGCCTGGATTTCCGCCCAGACATTGTCCGGGATCGCAGCGGTCTTCAAGAGCTTGACCGAGTCGTCCTTGAGGCCGATCGCATAGTGCTTGGTGCCGAACTGGTCAGCCTTGAGGTCGGCGATCATCGCCGCATAGACCGGCTCGATGTTCCACACCACCGACGACAGCAGGAAGCCCTTGTCGATCGGCGACTTGTCGCCGATGACGTCGATGAAATAGACCTTGCCGCCATCGGCCGCCTTGGTCGTCTCGACCGCCTGCAGCATGCCGAAGCTCGAACCATTGCCCTGGCCGAAGATGATGTCGGCGCCCGACGCGATCACGCTTTCGGTGACGCGCTTGCCGCCGGCCGCATCGCTGTAGGCAGCCGGCCCGATCACCGCATAGGTGATCTTGACGGCCGGGTTCTCCGCCTTGACGCCCTGCGCGAACGCGGCCGACTGCGAATTCCACGACGGCGGTTCGCCCGAGACGACAATGCCGACCGACTTCGAGCGCGACATCTTGGCGGCAAGACGGCCGGCGAGATAGGCGCCCTGGTGACCGCTCAGCGTGTAGTCGGCGACGAGGCCCTTCTCCAAGCCGTTCGGCGTGTCGACGATCGCCACCGGAACCTTCAGTTCCTTGGCGATTTCAGGCGCCGAGGTGTTGTAGCCGCTGGCATGCGCGATCAGCAGGCTGGCGCCGTCGGACGCAAGTTCCCGCAGGGTCGGACGAACGTCGCCATAGCCGAGGCCCTGGGCCACGACCACTTCGACGCCAGCGGCCTTGCCGGCGGCCTTGGCGGCGTCGATGCCTTGCTGGTTCCAGCCATAATCCGTGCCTTCTTCAGGCGTCAGGATGGCGATCGACTTGACCTCGCCGGCGAACGCGCTGCCCAACAAGACACCGCTCAATATAATTGCGCTTACACTGCTCTTCAGAAGCTTTAACATGTTACCCTCTCCATTTGGTTACCAACAAATATTCTTATTGTTATTGCGCAAAAGCGAGATAGACTGCCTGAACAATTAAATACGGAGCTCAGGCAAAGTGAAGATTCGTTATGTCCTTCCGGCGATTCTGGCGTTCACGTCCTTCGCCAACGCGGTTGAGTTGCACCACGTCATCGTCCGCACCGGAACTGACGGGCTCGACATGGTGCCGTTGACGATCTCGAATGCGGGCAAGGAAGGTCTGTCCTGCAACGCCGACTTTGCCCACTGGTATTCGGCCGGGATCGCCACGGTTGCACCCGGCAAGAGCGCCCGTGTCGAACTCTGGTTCGATGCGAAGACCGGCACATTCACGATCCTCAACGACAAGCGGGAGAACCTGCCCGTCGAGCGGCTATGGTGCGGCCTGTCCGGCCGCGCATATGCCACCCGAGTGCAGATCACGCTCGACCGCACTGATGCGGCCAAAGGCGAGCGCGCCGTGTCCTGCAACGTCGAGCAGGACAGCCTTGTCTGCCGATAGGCGCTCACTGACCTGCCCTTTCGAACATGGCGCGCGCCCTATTTCTTCGCCAGGAATGTGTCGGTGAATACGTCGTCCGGCGACAGGGCCGCCTTGAGCACGCCCTGGTCCGTGAGCGTCTTCAGGGTTTCCTCCCACTGCGTCTTCGTCATCCAGCCGAGACCGTGTCCCTTGGTGTCGGGGCTGGTGAAGGTCGAGGCGATGTCGGCATTGATCTGCGCCAACAGCACATCCTTCTTGTCCGCATAGCCGGGGGCTGCCTTGGCGGTGATCTCGGCGGCCTCCTCAGGGTGCGCCACGACATAGTCGAAGGCCTCCCTGTATGCCTTGACGAAGCGGGCGACGACGTCCGGCTTGTCCTTGATCATCTTCTGCGAGGTGAACAGACCCGAGCCATAGGCCTTCCAGCCATAGTCGGCGCCCATCATGATGCTGAGCGAGCCGGGGCCGCCGGCCTTGGCCTCCAGTTCGGGAACCTCGGCATCGACATAGCCGACAACCGTCTGGACGCGGCCGAGAAGCAGGTAGCTTTCATAGGGCGGCGAGACGCTGTTCAGCGTCATGTCCTTCTCGGTCAGGCCATTGGCCGCCAGGAAGCCCTTGAAGAAGAGATAGGTCGAGCCGGCCGGATGAATGCCGATGGTCAGGCCCTTGAGGTCGGACGGCTTGGCCAGCTTCACCGTTTTGGCCAGCGAAATGATCGCCAGCGGCGAGTGCTGGTTGACCGCCGCGAGCGCCACGACCGGAACATCCTGCGACCGTGCGACGGCGAGCGTGGGAAGATCGCCGAAGCCGAAATCGGCGTTCCCGTTGCCCACCAGACGCATGGCATCGGGCGAACCGGAGCCCTTGCGGATCTCGGCGACATCGATGTCGTTCTTGGCGAAGAAGCCCTTTTCCTTGCCGACGAAGAACATGGCATGGTTGCCGCGCACCACCCAGTCGAGCTGGACGTTGACCTTGTCCGCCGCCAGGGCCGCGTTCGAGAGGCCTATAGCACCGGCAAACGCCGCGAAGGTAGCGGCCTTGATAAGTGAGCGTCTCAGCATTGATCGATCCTCTTCACGTTGGCTGTCCCAGAAAACCTAGGCCTGGCTGAATTTCGGCGCCCACGGCACCACGATGCGTTCGAGAATTTCGGCGGCGTAGTAGAAGGCGATGCCGAGCACGGAAACGAGCAGCAGCGCCGCGAAGACCAGCGCCGTGTCGAGCTGCGTCGAGGCGAACTGGATGACGTAGCCGAGACCGTCCGACGCGCCGGCGAATTCGCCGACGATGGCGCCAATCACGCTGAGCGTCGCGGCGATCTTGGTTCCGGCCATGAGGTTCGGCAGCGAGTGCGGAACGCGGATCCTGAACAGGATCTGCGTTGGACTGGCGCCGACCGAATTCATCAGCGACAGCAGTGAACGGTCGACCGATTGCATGCCTGCCAGCATCGACAGCGTCACCGGGAAGAAGGCGATGACCAGGATCAGGCCGATCTTGGGCGCGAGCCCATAGCCGAACCATAGAATGAAGATCGGCGCCAGCGCCACCTTGGGCACATTCTGGAACAGCACCACCAGCGGATAGAGCGCGCGCCCCAGCCAGTCGAAGCGCACGATGACCAGCGCAATGGCAACCCCCACGACCACCGAGACAAGGAAGCCGAACAGGATCTCGCCCGCCGTCACCAGCGTTGCCTGCATCAGCGTTGCCCATTGCGCGACCAGCGATTTCGCGATCTCGGACGGAGCGGGAATGATGAAGGCGGATATGGCGAAGATCCGCACGGCTGCTTCCCACAGCACGATCGTGACCAGCAGCAGGATGACCGCCGGCAGCCAGCTGCCAGTCGAGGCACTCCAGCTGGAAGCGAGCCGTGGCTCTGAAATGTTCGTGACGGGTTGGTCGCTCACGATGCGCCTCCCGGCTGATGGCTGGCGCGCAGCATGGTCCGCAGCTGGACCACCAGCCTGACGAATTCCGGATCTTCCGTGACCGACAGGTCGCGTGGATAGGGCAGACCGATGTCGAGGCTCTCGGTGATCCGCCCCGGCTTGATCCCCAGGACATGAACATGGCGCGACAGATGGATGGCCTCGTCGATGGAATGGGTGACGAGCACGATCGTCTTGCCGGTGCGCTGCCAGATCTCCAGCAGCGACTGGCCCATCGAATCGCGGGTGATGGCGTCGAGCGCGCCGAACGGCTCGTCCATCAAGAGCACCGCCGGGTCGAGCGCCAGCGCACGGGCGATGGCGACCCGCTGACGCATACCGCCCGACAATTCGTTGGGCCGCTTGTGGGCGGAATCGCCCAGCCCCACCAGCTCCAGCATCTCCTGTCCACGCGCCCGCAAATCCGCCCGCGAGAGTGACTTGTCGGCGATGCCGAGCAGCATCGACGCATTGTCGACGGCATTCTTCCACGGCAGCAGATTGGCATCCTGGAAGACGAGGCCGATCATGCGCTTGCGCGCCGCTTCGACGGGCGGAAGCCCTGCGATCGAAACACTGCCGCTTGTCGGATTGACGAGCCCGGCCAGCACCTTGAGCAAGGTGCTCTTGCCGCAGCCGGAAGGACCGATAAGAGAGATGAACGACCCCTTCGGCACCGAAAGATCGATATTCTGGAGAACCAGCTGCCGGGCCATGACCACCGAAACACCCTTGGCGGAGATCAGATCGTCATGGCGGATATGTGCCGGTTTGCCGCCGGCCGCGCGAATGGTTTCAATGCGCATGGCTTGCCCCGCGCATTGTCTTCGACCGCGCCGTCTGGCCCGCGGAGACGCACTTCGCACAAACGACCACCCGGAGGAGCTCTCCAACCCGGTCAGCCTTGTGCACCAAGTGTACCATCGCCCTACTCCCGGCCTTCCAGAATACGCCGCACCGCGACGAGCTTGCGCGCCCGTTCGGCCTGCAGCGCCTTGGTCTGCTCTGGTGTGTAGGAGAACATGCCCTCGCCCGACTTGATGCCGAACTTCGACGCGCCGGTCTTCTCCAGAACCATCGGCGCGACATCGTCGCGATTGGAAAGATCGGCGTTGAGGAAGGACGAGACGGACTTGTAGATATCCAGTCCCGCCATATCGAGCAGCGCCATCGGGCCGATGACGGCGATCTTGTAGCCGATGCCCCAGGATACACAGGTGTCGAGATCTTCCGGCTCGATGACGCCGCGCTCGACCAGGTCGACCGCTTCGCGCAGCAGCGCATAGAGCACGCGGTTCTCGACGAAGCCGGGAACGTCCTTCTTCACCACCACCGGCAGCAGGCCGATCGAGCGGATCAGGTCGCGGATAACAGCCACGGTTTGCGGCGCCGTCTTCTCGCCGGCGATCACCTCGATCATCGGGATGATGTGCGGCGGGTTCGACCAGTGCATGCCAACCATGCGCTCGGGATGCGAGATATGCGCCTGCAGCTTGGTGATCGGAATGCCTGACGTGTCGGACGCAACGATGACCTCCGGACCGATAAGCGGATCGATGGCCCGATAGGTCTGTGCCTTGATGTCTATATTCTCGGGCACGTTCTCGATGACCAGCTCGGCGCCATCGACGGCCTCGGCGATCGTCTCCACGAAACGCACGCTGCCGGCACCAGCTTCGGGCGCCTTGATGTCGAGACGGTCGAGCACGCCGCCGGCGAGATCGAGCATGCCACGGGCGCGCTCGATGGCCGCCGGCGCAACATCATACGCCGTGACATCGAGCCCGCCACGCGACAGCCGCGCGGCGATGCCCGGACCCATCGTTCCCAACCCGATGAGGGCGGCACGCTTGATCATCATGCGGCCTTTGCGGGTGCGGCGGCGGTCGCTGCCTTGAAGGCCGGGCGCGCGGCGATCGCCGCCACCCAACGCTCAAGGTTCGGCATAGACGGCCGGTCGATCTTGAAGTCGACGCAGCGCTTCAGGATCGGTGCGCAGGCGATGTCGGCAAGGGTCAGCTTGCCGAGCGCCAGGAAATCCTTGCCGGCCAGATGGCCGTCGACGATCTTGAGTTGCGCGACGAGATCCTTGACCTGTTCCTTGTAGTCGGCGGTCTGTTCCTCCGGCGTCAGCTTGGCGCCCTTGAAGGCGGCCAGATAGCCGGGATTGACAGCTGCCAGCAGGAAATCCATCCAGCGCTCGACCTCGGTCTTCTCCGCCGGCGTGGCCCCGGTCAGCTGCTCGCCGCCGACAGCCGCGAGATAGCGCAGGATGGTGTTGGACTCCCAGATTACCGTGTCGCCGTCGACCAGCGTCGGCACCTTGGAGGTCGGGTTGAGCGCCTTGTATTCCGCCGTCTGCGTGTTCTCGAACTGGCGGCCGTAATCCTCGCGCTTGTAGGACGCCCCAAGCTCCTCGAGCATGAAGAGCACCTTTTGAACGTTGCCTGATGTCTGGCGGCCTAACAGCTTGTACATGTCGTCTCCTCGATTGTGTCCTGCCTACTTGTCGGCCGGCAGCGGCTTGTAGACGATGGCGTCCATTTCGATCTTGGTGTTGATGACCGCCTTTGCCTCGACGGTCGTGCGCGCCAGCACAGCGTCGCCGATGCCTTCGAGGAACGCCTTGTTGTAGCGGCCGAAGTCGCGCGTATCCTCGAGATAAGTGGTGATCCTGACCACATCCGACAGCGTCGCGCCCTCATCGGCGATGACGCGCGCAATGGTCTTCAGCGTCGCCAGGGTTTCCTCCTCGATCGTGCCGCTGATCATGTTGTTGTTCTCGTCCTTCGGCACCTGGCCTGAAACGAAAATGTAGTCTCCTGCCCGCACCGCCGGATGAAACGGCAGGTTCGGGTTCTTCTTGCCGATCGCATAGTGCGTCGCTGATTTTTTGCTGCTGTCGCTCAATGCCCACTCCTACAGAACAGTCGTCTCGATAATGTCCACCCCACGGATTCGGTCGATCAGATAGACGATGCCACGGTCGTCGATGGTCACGTCATTGGATGAGGAACGCTCGGCGCCTGCCGGTGCATCGGGCATGTAATGGCCGACTTCCTTCGGCGCGAACGGGTCGGCGATATCAACCAGCCGCAGCCCTTGAGCGAACCACGCAAATGGAATGACCGTGCCCTTGAAGCGCTCGGACGGCTGGTGGCAGCCGGTCATCTGTGGCTGCGGCGAGCCATCCACATCGAGTCCGGGCACCTGGAAGGTCGAGATCGGCAGCGGGTTGGTCTCGTCGGTGATGTCGTAGATCCAGGTGAAGGCCGGCGCCGATGGCCTGAGCTTGGCGACGTCCTCATCCGCAACCACCATGATGTTGCGGCCCTTGAGCGGCTGCGGGATTGGCAGGCAGGTATGGGTCGGATGCGGGAAGCTCGGGCTCGAATTGACGTGCGAGACCAGCTTCGGCTTCGTGATGTCCGAAATGTCGAGAATGAACAGGCCGTGGTGCCAGTAGCTGACATAGAGGCGGTCGCCCATACGCAGCGGATGGTGGCAGCGCGGCGTGACATAGTCATGCCAGGGATACTCTTCGCCGCCGCCCGTCCATTGGCCCGGAATCCACCAGCGCCCGACCTCGACCGGGTGCGCCGGATCAATGAGGTCGAGGATCATCACGATGTTGCCGACATAGCCGTCGGCCGTCGGCGAGATATAGGCGTAGCGGCCGTCGAAATCGTAACGATGGACGCCCTTGCCGCCGGTCACCCATTTCGAGATCAGCTTCGGCTGTGCCGGCTTGGTGGTGTCGTAGAGCGCCAGCCCGCCGCCGAAATCGGCCGGACCTTCATTGCCGAAGCGCTCGTGGTTGATGATCATCAGCCCGTCCTTGGCGCGCACCTTGTGCGAGTGCCAACCGGGCGGGACATCGATCGTGGTTATCTTGCGCGGATTGCGGGGGTCGGAAATGTCGACCAGGGTCGTGCCGCTCGGCGGCCGCATGTGGCCGATATAGAGGATATTGCCGTCGACCCAGACCTGGCCGCCGCCCGGGCAATCCACATGGCCGATCTGCTTGGTGTTGAACGCGGAGACCAAATGCTTACGCCCTTGCTGCTGAAACGTCATTTCCGATGTCCACGCCGCCAATGGCGGCGGGACGCTACGTGCTGAAAAACCAACTAGAGGAGGCGGAGCAGATCGCCGGCCTGGTTGCGGCCCCAGCGCTTGTAGAGAAGCAGCGCCTTCTGCGTCGGCGCATCGGTCGCGCCGAAGAAGATCACCGGTTCGGTCGACGAGCCGTTGACATGCTCGACCCATGATCCGCCGGGGATGGCGATGGTGTCGAACTGGTTCCAATCATAGCGCTTGCCATCGATGATCGAATGGCCGTTGCCGCGGAACGGCGCCAGAAGCAGGCTGGCGGTTTCGCGCTGCGGCAGCGTCTTCTCGCCGGGGCGCAGCATCTGCACGTAGAAATTGATGGTGTGGAAGACAGGACCGCCGGTGGTCGGATCGACATAGTCGATGACAATGCCCTCATGGGGATCGCCGTCCCAATCCTTGTGGGCGTCGAGGATCGCTTCCATCTTCTCCCAGCGATAGACATACATGGGCGACGACAGGCCGCCGCCGCGCTTGTGGTCGACGAAACGCGGCATCAGGCCGCCCTCGCCATAGATGCGCTGCGAGTAGTCGCTCGGATAGCGCGCGGTCTGCACCTTCTTCTCGACTTCCTTGCCGTCGACCATCTCGGTGTATTTGTGGTCGAAGTGCACGGCATGCAGTGTCTCGACCAGTGGCAGGTCGAGCACCGACAGGTTGACCGCCTGCTCGCCGCCGACCGTACCGTGATTGTGCCAGGCATCGTTCGGCGTCAGCACCATGTCGCCCGGGCCGAAGACCACGTCCTCGCCCTCGACGCCGGTGAAGTTGCCCTTGCCGGTCAGGCCGAAGCGGATGGCGCTCGGCGAATGCTTGTGTGGCGGCATGATCTCGTCCGGATCGTTCAGACGATAGGCGGTGTACATCGTGCTGACCGAGGCGCGCTTGGGCGCAAGGCCGGGATTGACCAGGATCAGCGACCGGCGCTCGCTGTCGTCCATGGTCACCAGTTCGGCGGCGCGCTGCAGCAGCGGCTCGATATCCGAATAGGACCAGACGAAGGGAACTGCCTTCGATGTCGCCATCAACTGCTTGATCTCATCATGGTCGACGCCTTCCGACGTCGCCCAGAACGGAAACATGTTCTTTGCGTAGAGGGCATCGTAGAGGCCCTTGAGCGCTGCTTTCTTGTTGGTGAGCGTATCGTTAGCTGGTTGCGCCATGGACATATCGGACACCTCTCGTCACGAAGAAAATGCTTCTAACCAACTCAACCGTATTCGCATTGGTTTTACTCGACAATCCCCAAATTGCAGAATTTGAAAGTTTTTGGTTGAGGTGCATTTTTGGGAGGCAAATGCCCAAAAATAAGCAGAAAAGGCCGTAAATGGCTCAAATCTGGGCTAATGCTGCGGAGTTAGCCAAGAACATCACGGCCGCGAGAGATGACGCGGCAGTTCAACCAATCTAGATTTTATACTCAACCAAATGATTTTGGTTGCAGACAGGCCATCATCCGTCAGGCCGCCATGCTTTGTTCTGCGCGGCTGCGGATCATATCCGAGGCCTTTTCAGCGATCATGATGACCGCCGCATTGATGTTGCCGCAGACGAGATCCGGCATCACGGAAGCGTCCACCACACGAAGCCCCCCGACGCCGCGCACCCGCAATTGCGGATCGACCACCGAGTCCGCGTCGACCCCCATGCGGCAGGTGCCGGCCGGGTGGTGCACGGTGATCGATGTCTTGCGGATATGCTCGTCGATCTCGTCATCGCTTTCGCATTTCGGACCGGGGAAGAACTCCGCGCCGACGAACGGCGCCATGGACGCTTGCGCGGCGAGGTTGCGCGCGACGCGGAAGCCGGCGCGAAGCGACTGCCAGTCGCGCGGCGAGGACAGGAAGTTCTGATGGATCAGCGGCGCGGCCAAGGGATCGCTCGACGCCAGGTTGACGCTGCCGCGGCTCTCCGGCTGCACGGCGACGATGCGCGTCGCAAAGCCGTCGGCGAACGGCGCCTTGAACGGCGCCATGTATGGCCACGCTCCAAGCGGCGCGGCGGTGAAAAGCAGCTGGACGTCCGGCAGCGGCCGGCTCGCATCGCTCTTCAGGAACGCCACGACCCCGCCAGGCACATCCCCAGAGAAACCCTTGCCGGTGAGGTAGGTCTTGACGAAATCGAGGCCGATGCGATCCGCCCGCATCATCTTGAGGAATGGTCCCGGCTGCTTGCGCCGGTACATCAGGATGACCGAGACATGGTCCTGCAAATTCTTGCCGACCTGCGGGCGATCGACCTTCATCTCGATGCCATGCGCCGCAAGCTCGGCGGCGTCGCCGATTCCCGACACCATCATCAGCTGCGGCGTGTTGATGACGCCACCGGCAAGCAGGACCTCGCGCCGCGCGAACACCTCATGCCCCGCTCCGCCCTTGGTGTAGGCAATGCCCGTCGCGCGGCCATCCTTCAGCAGGATCTTCGTCGCCATCGCACCGGTCAGCACCCTCACATTGCGGCGCCGCATGGCGGGCCGCAGATAGGCGGAGGCCGTGGAACAGCGGCGGCCGTTCGCGATCGTCATCTGCAGGCGGCCGAAACCCTCCTGTATGGCGCCGTTATAGTCGTCGGTCTGCGGATAACCGGCATCCCGGCTGGCGGTGGCGAAGGCATCGATGAGTTCGTCCTTATAGCGGCAGAACTGGGTGTTGAGCGGCCCGCTGCCGCCGCGATACTGGCTTTCGCCCTTCTCCCAGCGCTCCTGCTTCTTGAAGTAGGGCAGCACTTTGTCGAAACCCCAGTCGGTCAGGCCGCTTGCCGCCCAGCGATCGTAGTCGCCGCGATTGCCCCGCACATAGGCCATGGCATTGGTGGAGGAGGAGCCGCCGATGACCTTGCCGCGCGCGCATTCGACCTTGCGACCGCCGACATTGGCCTCCGGTTCGCAGAAATACATCCAGTCGTGACGGCGCTCGGTCAGGATCTTGCCCCAGCCGAGCGGGATATGGATCATCGGATCGCGGTCCCAATCCCCGGCCTCCAGCAGAAGCACCGACACCGAGGGGTCTTCGCTCAACCGGTTTGCGAGCACGCAGCCTGCCGATCCCGCACCGACAATGACGTAGTCAAAGGTTTCGCCAGCCGACATGCGTGATCCTCGGGAAAAGGACGGCCAGCCGCGATGGCAACCGTCGACAAGGGCAGTCAACCATCGTGCAACTGGTGTTGTCAACCACCGCGTACAGATGTAGATTGGTTGAATTGGTTGAGTGCCGGTTCCATCAGGTTTCGTGTCACGCTAAGATATCAGGACATTAGTCGGCGTCTGCCGAACGGACAGGAGATTTGGTTTTGAGCGCATTCGAGCCGCAGGCCGGACCATCGGATCTCGACGACATCATCGCCGCAATTCGCCAGGTGCAGCAGGGTGGCGGCAAGCTGCCGTCCGAGCGCGACCTAGCCGAGCATCTGAACGTCAAGCGCCATCAGCTCCGCAAGGCGCTGGAAGCGCTGCGCCACGCGGGCGACCTGAAGCCGGCCCGGGTCAGGCGCGCGCCGACGGCCCTGCCCCGGTATGGCGAGGAACTGGTCAGGGTCACCAACCCCATCGAGGTCCTGGAATTGCGCCTGATCATGGAACCGGGCCTGGCCAGGCTGGCATCGCTGCGCGCCTCCTCGTTCGAGACGGCACGGATCATGGATGCGGCAACCACGCCGGAGAACGCCCCGTCGGGCGAGGTCGACTTCGCCTTCCACCTCGCCATCGTCGCCGCCGCCCGCAACCACCTCGCCGCCGAATTTTACAAGATGCTGCGCCAGGTCGGCGTCGATGCGCGGGTGAAGGTTGCGCGCACCACCGCCCCCACCTGCCCCAAGCGGATCGCCCAGCGCGACGGCGAGCATCGCCTGATTGCCGAAGCGATCTCGCAGCGCGATCCAGAAGCGGCGGAGGCCGCCATGCGCGCGCATCTTCTGTCCGTGCAGAGACAGATCATGGAACGGTCGAATGCCGGCGCCTTCGCGGCGTGACCACGTCGCCTCCTGACGAAAAGCCTGCACGGGGAATTCCAAAGTGATGAGTCATTTCGACGTGCTGATCATCGGCGCGGGATCCGCCGGCTCGGTTATCGCCAGCCGGCTGAGCGAAGACCGGTCGTGCCAGGTCGGCCTGATCGAGGCCGGGGTGATGCCTGATGACCCCGACATCGCCGATCCATTGAAATGGACGATGATCCAGGGCCGCGCCTATGACTGGGCCTACCGGACCGCGCCGCAGCCCTTCACCGCCAACCGCATCCATGAATGGCCGCGTGGAAAAGTCGTCGGCGGGTCGAGCTGCCTGCATGCCATGGCCTATGTGCGTGGCCATCCCGACGATTTCGAGCCCTGGGCGCAAGCCGGCGGCGAGCGCTGGTCCTATCAGGGGTTGTTGCCGGGTTTCATCCGCAGCGAAGCCTTCACGGCCTTCGACGCACCAACGCGCGGCAGGAACGGTCCGCTGGACGTTTATCTGCCCGATGCCGAGGTCAGTCCGGTCGTGCGTGCCTATATCGCCGCCGGACGCGCCATGGGCGTTGCCACCCTCACCGACCACAACAGTGGCGAACTGGTCGGCACCAGCCCCAATTCGCTGAACATCCGCGACGGCAAGCGCGCCTGAGCCTAGCCGATGCCTATCTGCCGCCACAGGTCATGGCACGGCCAAACCTGACCCTGCTCACCGGCCACGAGGTCGAGCATCTCGTGCTCGACGGCCACAAGGTCACCGGCGTGACCGTGGTGTGCGATGGCGAGACCAGGACACTCTCCGCCGACCGGATTGTGCTCTGCGCCGGCGCGGTGTCCACGCCGCTCATCCTGATGCGCTCGGGCATTGGCCACCCGGATACGCTGAAGCGAGCCGGAATACGCTGCCTTGCCGATCGCACCGAGGTTGGCCGCAATCTGCAGGATCATCTGCTGGCGCTTGGCAATGTCTACGCCGCGAAAAAGCCGGTGCCACCATCGCGCCTGCAGCACTCTGAATCGCTGATGTACCTGCACAGCGACGACCCGACCCGCTCGACGGGAAGCCCGGATATGGCGCTCGCCTGCGTCGTCGCGCCGTCAGCAGCTGAAGGCCTGAAAGCCCCGCCATATGGCTCCGCCTTTACCATCCTCTGCGGCGTCACCCATCCGACGAGCCGCGGAAGCATCGTGCCGTCCGGACCGGCCCGCAACGATGCGCCGATCATCGATCCACGCTACCTTGAAACCGAGCATGATCGCGCGGTTTTCCGGAAGGCGATGAGAATGGCACGCACCGTCGGCCATCATGCGGCGCTGGAGGAATGGCGCGACGCGGAAGTTCTGCCCGGTGCATCCGTCCAGTCCGACGGCGAACTCGACGCCTTCATCGCCAAGGCCGCCTCGACCCACCATCATCCGGCCGGCACATGCCGGATGGGTAGTGACGCCGATGCCGTGGTCGATCCGGATCTGCGGCTGAACGGTTTCGACAATGTGTTCGTCGTCGATGCCTCGGTGATTCCGACGATCCCCAGCGGACCGATCAATGCCGCCGTCGTCGCCATCGCGGAAACCTGGGCGGCGTTGCCGACAGTCAGATAGTTGCTGCTTTCGCGGGCGTGATTGCCGGCACAAAAAGAGCCCGCCAGGGCAAGCCATGGCGGGCTCTTTCAAAAAATGCCGGGGCTTGTTCAGTCGACCTTGACGACGAAGTGCTTCGTCACCGGCTCGATGATCTTCCACGTGCCCTTGAAATCGGCTTCCACCACGAAGGCATCGCCGGGGCCGACTTCGACAGGCTGGCCGCCATCGGGCGTGATGATGATGCGGCCGGCGATCATGTGCACGAATTCATAATCGCTGTAGGTCGCGTGATAGGTGCCAGGCGTGGCCTGCCAGGTGCCCGACATGACCTTGCCGTCGGCAGTCGTGTGCTGCACGGCGGTTTTCATGGTCGGCTTGCCCTCGACCACGACCCATCCCGCCAGATCGCCGGCATCCGCGTTTTCCACCGCCCCGAATTTGAGGATCGTCTTGCGTGTCATTTGAGGGCTCCGTTTGAAGGGTTGTCGGCATGAGCAGCCTGGGTGCCCAGATATCCGATGCACAAGAAACGAGCAACGCCGGAGTCGAAGGCCGTGCCTGCCAAACGGGCCATTGTATCCGGCGCTTTTGCATGACAGCGTCACCCCGGCAAACTTCTACGCAACCCAGTTCCGTCATCGAAAGTTCTCATGGCCCGGAAGCCGATCAGGATCCTTGTCGATCTGCTCAACCAGAACTGGCCTGTCAGAAAGGCCAAGGCGTTCCGCAACGCCGCGGTCGAATGCAGTTTTCGTGCGCGCGGAGTAGCGGAAGGGCTTGGGTTCGCGGAAGAGCTGCGGCGGACCGGCTCGCAACGGTTCTGCTTCTCCATCGCCTTCAATACACCCTGGGTGATCGATGCACTCACCCGGGCATGGCCGCTCCATTGTCCCGGAATGACATTGGTCATCATCGACAACTCCTCAAGAAAATCGGCAAGGCCGATCATCGAGGGCATCTGCCGGGCACGCGGCATCGCCTATTTCGCATTGCCGGGAAACTGGGAAATGAACCCCAACCGGTCGCATGGAATCGCCATGAACTGGGTTGCCCACAACATCGTCAGCCATTTGCGCCCGGAGATCTTCGGATTCCTGGACCACGACTGCTTTCCCACCAGCGTCGTCGATATTGCGAAGCTGATGGAAGGAAAGGCCGTCTACGGCGCCAGACGCATTGCAAAACGGGGCCTCGAAGGGTGGTTCCTGTGGGCCGGCTTCTGTTTCTTCCGATTTTCCGCGATGGATGGTGTCGACATGGATTTCACTCCGCGCTTTGAAAGCGGGATGGACACCGGCGGCGGCAATTGGGCCGTGCTTTATCGCGGCCTTGACCCGGAAAATGTCGTCTATGCGGAAACGATGGCGATCACCGTGGCGCTGGGCGGAACCGAAGCAATCCACGGCATGCCGGGCGGTGTCTTCTTCCACGTCGGCGGCGCGTCCTACCGACGTTTGATCAGCACGGCGCACTATCGCCGGCTGATGTCGGACTACGTCTGGGAGACCTGGCTCGGCGGCCCAGAGGGCCGCCTCGTCAATGACCTTTGATCGGCTCAGCCTGCGGATTTGCGAAGCCCCGAGGAATATTTGTCGCCAACTCCGGTCAGGCGGCTGCAATCGGAAAATCGTGGAAATGGACGACGACGCCGTCCGCATCGATGAAGATGACCGCATAGGCGGGCGGTTCGAGGCCAAGCTTCCAGTTTTCCGAAAAGTCGAGCGCGGTCTGATGATTGGTCCCGCGCAGCGTGCTGACGGGTATGCCGCGCCAGCTGCCCGCGATGAGGCGATGGACATGCCCGGCGAAGATGTGACGGACATTGCCATGGCGCGCCAGCACCTCGTGAAACGCATCGGCGTCGGCAAGCCGGACAGAGTCGAGCTCCGGCATGTGAATGTTGAACGGCGGATGGTGCATGAAGATGAAGGCTGGCTGGCCGGCTGCCTCCCGCAGCCTTTCATCAAGCCAGCGCAGGCGCGCTTCGCATAGCCTGCCTTCGACAAGCCCGCTCTCCAGCGTGTCCAGCAGGATGAGGCGGCCTTCCTTCGTGTCGACGACGCTCTGGACGAACCCGCACTCGGGCCTTACCTGCGGGAACATCTCGAGGAAGAGTGCGCGGTCGTCATGGTTGCCGAGCATCAGCCGGCAGGGCGGCACGCAATTTGCCACCTGATCTCTGAGCGCCGCATAGGCGGCGCGCTCGCCATCATTGGCAAGGTCACCGGAAATGATGACCAGTTCGGCGTCGGCATGATTGCTGTTGATGTCGGCCAGGCAGGCTTCCAGCCGAAACAGCGGATCGGTGCCAAACAACAGGCCGCCAGGCGGAACCAGGTGAGAATCGGAGATCTGGATGATTTTCATGAGTGTCGAGCCTGCGGTTGCGAATTTCAGGACGGGTTGATCGTGATGTTGGTCATGCGGAAGGAACGAAGCTGGCGCGCACGATAAGCGGCACGCCGATGCGCTCGCGAATGGGAGGCAGGTCCGGTTCCCGCTGGCGCAGATCGAGCAGGGCGACCGCCCGCGCGGCCATCGCCTCGGGGTCCTGGCGGAAGGTGGTCAGCTGATAGGCGAGCCAACCGGCCTCCGGAACATCGTCAAAGCCGATCACCGCGAGATCGCTGGGTATGGCCAGCCCCAGTTGTCGGGCATGGTCCATGACACCAAAAGCGATGAGGTCGTTGACGCAGAAGATCGCCTGCGGCCTTTCCCGGCGGGCAAGCAGATCCCGCCCCGCCTGCAGCCCACCCGCATAGTCCGTATCGTTGCCCCGCGTCACCGCGACATCGGCGCCAAGTCGTCCAGCCTCGGCGCAAAAGGCATCCTCGCGCTCGGTGATGTTGGGTGTGCCCGACAGCGACCCGGCCAGTCCGAGCCTTGTCATGCCGCGCGCGACGAAAAGCGCTGCCGCCAGTCTTGCCGCCTCGCCGCCATCGGTCTGGATATGGTCGGCTTCGGGTTCCGAGCGGCCTATGACGACAAGCGGCTGGCCGTTGCGGCGCGCCAACTCGAAGAACGAGGAAGGCGGCGAACCGGACAGGATGATGGTCGCCTCGGCGCGATGGCCAAGCAGCGTCTTCTGGGCGGCGATCAGCTCCTGTTCGGTCTGCCCGGTGTTGATGATAACAGGCACATTGCCGCGATGGATCAGCGCCTTGGTCAGTGCAGCAGTGAGATGCGCGCGAAAACCGACCTCCGGCTTCGTCACCACCAGCCCCACCAGCCGGCTCTGGTTGGCAAGCAGGCCGCGCGCCAGATCGTTGACCTGGTAGCCGAGAGCCTCGGCGGCGCGCATGATCTTCTCGCGGGTTTCCGTGGCGACGCTGGCGCCGGGCGTGAAGGCGCGCGAAACCGCCGAGCGCGAGACGCCGGCCTGGCGGGCGACATGCTGCGCGCTGACGGAACGAAGCTTGTCGGCGCTCTTGCCCTTATCGTCTGTCATACCTGCCTGCTCCTCAATGACCGACCTTGGACAGCACATCGGCTTTCAGGAACCGCTCGACGATCAGCATGAAGCCGATGGACGGGATGAGCAGCAGCAGCGCCGTGATCGAGGCGATCTGGTAGTTGCCGCCGGCGCCCGCCGAATAGAGCAGCAGCGGCAGCATGTTCACGTCGGGCGCGCCGACGAAATAGCTGCCGGTGAATTCGTCGAGCGACTCCAGGAAGACGAAGATGGCGCTGGCCATCAGGCCGGGCATGGCCAGAGGCAAGGTCACGTCGCGAAAGGCACGCAATGGTCCCGCGCCGATCGAACGTGCCGCCTGCTCCAGTTCGACATCGACGGCGGAGAAGGCGGCGGTTGCGATCCACACCGCATAGGCCAGGCCATGCACCGCATGCACCAGCACCACGCCGGTGATCGTGCCGTTGAGGCCGATCTGGTAGAAAAGCCGCGCGACGTTGACATAAACGGGCAGGTTCGGAAACGCCTGCGGAATGAGGAAGGTCAGCAGGATCAGGCTGCGCAGCGGCAGTTTCAGCCGCGCCAGCGCATAACCGGCAGGTATGGCAAGGGCGAGCGAAACGATGACCGTCAGCACCGCCACCAGAATACTGTTCTTCAGCGAATCCATCGCGTTGCCGCGCGGCGAAAACACCCTTGACCAGACGCTGAAGCCGTAGTCGAGCGGCAGCACATGCGGGAAATACCAGCGCTCGGCCACCGTCCACAGCAGGAGGTTCAGCAGCGGGCCGAAGATGATGAAGGCGAGCAGGCCGAGGATGAGGGCCCTGGGCAGCCACCACAGGTCGATCGCCAGCTTCCGCGGGATGGAAAGTGTGGCGAGGCTCATGCGCGCTCCTTCATCGTATGCCGCAGATAGATCCATGCGACGCCCGAGGTGATGACCAGCGAGATCAGGCCGAGCGCGTTGGCGACACCGTAGTCGCCATAGGCGTTGATGCGGAAGGCGATGTCGGCGGTCAGCATGGTCGGCGACTGCGCATTGACCATCAGCGGCACCGACAGCACCGACATCATCGTCACGAAGGACAGGATGAGGCCGACCAGCAGCGTCGTGGCGATCTGCGGCACGACGATCTCGATGAGGATGCGCAGCCGAGAGGCTCCGAGATTGCGGGCGGCTTCGATGGTGCCACGATCGATCGACGCCATGGCCCCTGCGACCAGCAGGGCGACGAAGGGAACCTGCTTCCAGACGAAGGCAATGACGATGCCGCGCCAGTCGAGGAAGGCGGTCGCCTGCAGCGGGGTGATGACGCCGGCGTTGATGAGAAGGTTGTTCATCAAGCCATTCTTGGCAAGGAAGGTGCGCAGGATCTGGCCGACGACGATGAACGGAATGAACATCGGCCATCGGTAGAGCCAGCGCAGGATCGCCACCGCGCGCGGATTTTCCCCAAGCGTCAGGTAGCCGCCGATAGCGATGGAAAACAGGCCGATCAGCACCGTCGACAGGCTGACGATGAGAACGGTGAAGATCGTGTCGTTGCGGTAGAGTTCGAAGGCCTTGACGAAGTTCCCCAGGCCATAGGCTCCCGTCACCTCGAACGCGCCGATGACCGACGCGGCAAGTGGCACGATGAACAGGAGCACGATCACCGCCAGCGCGGGCAGGACAAGCAGCAGGCCGAAAAGTCGTTTCGACATCGATGGACTCCCGCGGGAATTTCAACAGGTGCGGACCGCCCGGCGATGCCGGGCGGTCCTGGTTCAGAACTCAGTCAGCACGTTCAATTCGCGGTCTGGCGCTCATAGGCTTCGAGAATCGCCTTGTTATAGGGAGCGATCGGGAACGGTTTGCCGTATTTCGCCAGGTCTTCCGGCGAGATGTCGACAAACAGCTTGTTCCAGGTCGCCTCGTCGAGCTTCGGCTTGACGAACTCGGCGTCGATGCCCGGATACCAGTTGAACTTCTTGACGATGCCGTCGGCCTGCACCTCCGGGCTGGTGGCCAGCGCCACGAACTTCTCGGCCAGCGCCTCGTTCGCGCTCTTGGCCGGGATCACGTAGTGCATCGGCTGTCCCGGCATGCCGGGCGCTGGCAGCACCAGCTTGAGCTCGGGCGGAAGCCGGCCATCGGCCTGCCAGGAATAGAACATGTCGACCCAGACCGGTCCCATGGCAATCTCGCCGCGCGACAGCATGTCGAGCGTACCGGCATTGCCGGGCGTCAGCGTGGCGTTGGTGGTGAACTCCTTCAGGCTGGCGAAGGCCTTGTCCCACTTCTTGGTCTCGGCCTCGTCGAACGGGCCGTTCATCAGCTTCTTGGCGTCGCCTTCGCCGTAAGCGTAGATCCAGCCCATGACGAAGCTGACGCCGGAAGCGCCGCCCTTGATGCCGTTATAGCCGAACTGCTTGGGGTGTTCCTTGGCCCAGGCGACCAGCTCGTCGTAGCTCTTCGGCGGATTGGGCACCATGGCCGGATTGTAGGCGATCGCCGTCTGGCTGTTGAACATCGGCATGACATAGCCCGAGACATTGCTGCCCAGCGCCATGTCGGCATTGGCGCGCGTCACCATCTTGCCGGTGTCGATCTTCGGACGATAGGCTTCGAGATAGCCCGCGGTCACCATCGGGCCGGCGAACTTCTCGTGCACGACCGCGACGTCCGTATCCCACTTTTCCGAACCGGCGTCGGCCTGCGCCTTGAAGCGTTCGGTGATCTTCTGCGATCCGGCATCGCCCGGGCCGGTACCGACAACGCGCACGGTGTTGCCTGGATTTTCCTTCTCGAACAGCGGTCCGAGATAGTCGTTGATATAGTCGACCATGTTCTGGTCGCCGGCGGTGAGCACAGTCAGTTCGGCGGCCTTGGCAGGCGACGCCACAAGGCCAAGCGCCAGCGTGGCTTGCAGGATTGTCTTCATGGATAGGTCTCCAGTTGGGTCAAGAAGTTGGTGTTAGGACCTAGGCTTCGGATGTTTCCAGGGAGCGGCTTTTGGCGCCGCCCGGCCAGGAACGGGTTGACGCCAGCGGCTGAGCCTCTGGCGTGCTGAACAGGAAAAGCACATCGGACGGGATGCGGATCTTGACCGCCTCGCCCTGCCCGAAGGCCTTGTGCGCATCGACCAGGATCATGTCGTCGCCAACCCTGACCGCGTGGCGCCAAAGGCCGCCGGGATAGCTGACGCTCTCGACATGGCCGGACAGTTCGAGGGATCCGGCGGCCACGCTGTCGGCTGCGTTGGCGGGAACGAGTTGCGCTGCTTCGGCACGAAAGCGCGCCTCGACGAAGCCACGCGACAGGGCACGCCCGTCCAGCGGCACGGCACAGGCCGCGTTCGCCGGCCCGGCCTCGATCTCGAAGCGGCCTGGTGACGGCTGCCCCCAGAGCTCGACGCGGTTCTCCGCCCCCATGAAGGCAGCGACGAAGGCGGAAGCCGGACGATTGTAGACCGCCTCGGGCGTGCCCTGCTGGGCGATCCGTCCGCTGTCGAGGATGACGATCCGGTCGGCCATCACCATGGCCTCCTCGCGATCATGGGTGACATGCACGGCGGTGATGCCGAGCCGCTTCTGCAGCACGCGGATCTCGTGGCGCACGGTCAGCCTTATGCGCACGTCGAGGTTGGACAGGGGCTCGTCTAGCAACAGGATTTCCGGGTCGATGGCGAGCGCCCGGCCGAGCGCGACGCGCTGGCGCTGGCCGCCCGAGAGCTGCACCGGCTTGCGATCTCCCAGGCCCGAAAGCCCAAGCAGCTTTTCCATCTCGCCAACGCGGCGCGTGATTTCCGCGCGTGGGTGCCGCTGCAGCTTCAGGCCATAGCCGATATTCTGCGCCACCGTCATGTGCGGCCACAGCGCATAGGACTGGAAGACCAACGCCATGCCGCGCTTGTCCGGCGGCAGGCCTGTCACGTCCCTGTCCGCCACCTTGATCGATCCGGCGCTCGGCGCGACGAAGCCGGCGATCGCCCGCAGCAACGTGGTCTTGCCGCAGCCGGAAGAGCCGAGCAGCGCAACGAATTCGCCCTTGGCAATCGTGAGATCTATCCCGTCCAGAACGCGCGACGCACCATATCCGGCACTGACACCGCTCAGCTGGAGGAAGTTTTCCTTCGTCATTCTTCACCTGTTGCACAGCTGTGCATCGCGAGATGGCAGCCGCCTGCTCTTGAGTTCCGAATAGGGGGGATTCATAACGTCTTGATGACGGCCTGCCCGGAAAGCTCCTCCTCTTTCCCAGGCGTTGACCGGATCGCCGCACGCGGCATAGGGCCACCGGAAACCTCCCATTTTCCCGGTGCCGCCCTGTCACAATACAGTTATCCTGCAACGATAGGGAGGGCTTTCTCGCATACGGTCCTCTTCCAGGCCGATGCTCTTTTCGCGATTATTACGAGGTGGGATTTTTCATGCGCAAGATAGTTTTCGCCGCCATGTTCCTGGCATCCACTGCCGGAGGCGCTTCAGCCGCCGACGGCAAGCTCGTGCTCTACACCAGCCAGCCCAACACAGACGCCCAGCAGACCGTCGATGCCTTCATGGCCAAGAACCCAGGCATAAAGGTCGAGTGGGTGCGTGATGGAACGCCGAAGATCCTGGCCAAGCTGCGCGCCGAGATCGAAGCCGGCCAGCCACAGGCTGACGTGCTTCTGATCGCCGATGTCGTCACCATGGAAGGGCTGAAGAAGGAAGGAAGGCTGCTCGCCTACCCGCAGGCCGATGTCTCCGGCATCGACGCCACCCTCTACGACAAGGACAAGACCTATTTCTCGACCAAGCTGATCACCACCGGCATCGTCTACAACACCAAGGCGCCCTTCGTGCCGTCGAGCTGGGAAGACCTGACCAGGCCGGAGGCGAAGGGCCTGGTCGCGATGCCGAGCCCGCTGACTTCGGGCGCGGCGATGATCCATACCGTCACCTTGACCGGCAATCTGCCGGAGGGTTGGGACTATTACGGCGCGCTGGCCAAGAACGGCGCCCAGGCAAGCGGCGGCAATGGCGACGTGCTGAAGGCCGTCAGCGGTGGCGACAAGCTGTTCGGCATGATCGTCGATTACATGCCCATTCGCGAGAAGGCCAAGGGCGCCCCCATCGAGTTCGTGTTCCCGAAGGAAGGTGTTTCGGCGGTCACCGAGCCGGTTGCCATCCTGTCCACCGCCAAGGACACCGAAGCCGCGAAAGCCTTCGTCGATTTCCTTCTGTCGAAGGACGGGCAGCAAGTCGCCGCCAAGATGGGCTACATTCCGGCGCGCGCCGACATCGCCCTGCCGGCCGGCTACCCCGACCGCTCGTCGATCAAGGTGCTCGGCTATGACGCAGCCGCGGCCCTCGCCAACGACGCCACGAACAAGGAAAAGTTCAGCGCCGTGATGGCCCAGTAATCAGCGGTGTCCGCGCAGGATAGCCTCCCAGGGCAGCGTATGTCCGTGCCTGCATGGCACGGGCATACGACGGGGATGCAGGCCACGTTCGGATTGCGTGCGTCGGCCCTCGCTGTCTTGCTGGTCATCGCGCTGCTCAGCCTGCTGCCAATGGTCCGGCTTGTCATCGCGGCCATCGCGCCCGGCAGCGAACTCGACCTCGGCGCATTCACTGAGCGCCTCGCCAAGCCTGCCGCCTTGCGAGCCATGGGGCACACGCTGGACACCGCCTTCTTCGGCGCCGTGCTGGCGGTCTGTCTCGGCGGTCCCTTTGCCATAGCCGTGACCATGACCGATCTGCCGGGGCGAAAAACCCTCGGCTTCCTGCTGTTGCTGCCGCTGATGATCGCGCCGCAAGTCACCGCTTTGTCGTGGCTGCATCTGTTCGGGCCATCGTCAACGCTTCTCGGCATGATCGGCATGGCGCCGCCGCCGGGAACGCCCAATCCGATGCTGGGCCGCAACGGCATCATCCTGCTCTACGCGGTCCAGCACGCGCCGATCGTGTTCATCACGCTGCGAGCCGGGCTTGCCCGGGTGCCGCGTGATCTCGTCGAGGCAGCCAGAGCCTCCGGCGCAAGGCCGCTTGCGGTATTGCGGACCATCATGCTGCCGGTCATCCGTCCCTACATCGTGGCCGCCGCCGCTCTCGCTTTCGTTTCCGGTGTCGGCAATTTCGGCATACCCGCTCTGCTCGGAATGCCCGTCAATTACCTGACGCTCCCGACCCTGATCTATCAGGACCTGTCGAGCTTCGGCCCGGGCGTGCTGCCGCAGATCGCGGCACTGTCCGTGCTGGTCGGCGTGCTCGCGCTCACCGGCGTTGCCTGCCAATCGCTGGCCCTGCGAGGTGCCGCCCATCGTTTCACCGTCGGTACGCCGGCGCGATTTGAGCTCGGCCGCTACCGCCTGCCGCTCGCGCTTCTCGGCTGGCTGGTGATCGGGCTCATCCTCGTGCTTCCGGCTTGCGCACTGCTGGCGACCTCGCTGGTGCCGTCCTTCGGCGTGCCGCTTGGCTGGACGACGGTGACCGCGTCCAACTATGCCGAGGTCCTGGTCCGGCAGGCATCGACCGTGCGCGCCTTCCGCAACTCCATCCTGTTTGCCGGCGGCACAGCACTGATCCTTGCCATAGGCGTCATCCCGGTGACCGTGGTGCTCGAACGGTTCGGCCGGCGTTGGAGCAATGTCATCAGCGGTATTGTCGACCTGCCCTATGCGGTTCCCGGCGTCGTCCTGGCCATCGCCTGCATTCTCCTGTTCCTGCGCCCCCTGCCGCTGATCGGCAGCCTCTATGCGACGGCATCGATCATCCTGGTCGCCTATGCGATGCGATTTTTCACCCTTGCCCTGAAACCGGTGACGACGGCGGTCGGGCAGATTTCGCGCGACCTCGACGAGGCAGCGGCAGTGTCGGGTGCCCGCCCGCTTCGCCGGCTTGCCACGATCACCGCGCCGCTGGCCGCGCCGGCAGCGGTGGCCGGCGGTCTGCTGGTCTTCATGAGCGCCTTCAACGAACTGACGGTCTCGGCCCTGCTCTGGTCGAGCGGCAACGAGACGCTGGGCGTGGTCCTGTTCAGCCTTGAGGAGGCCGGTCTGGGTACGCAGGCGGCGGCAATCGCCGTTTCGACAATTGTGGTCGTCGTCGTCCTGCTGATTGTGCTCGAC
Source organism: Mesorhizobium shangrilense (assembly GCF_040537815.1). Lineage (NCBI taxonomy): Bacteria > Pseudomonadati > Pseudomonadota > Alphaproteobacteria > Hyphomicrobiales > Phyllobacteriaceae > Mesorhizobium > Mesorhizobium shangrilense. The sequence continues at coordinate 95,564 of NZ_JBEWSZ010000005.1, read as the reverse complement.
CGCGTCGGGCGGCGGCTGCCCGCGGGCGTGCTGCCCTGGCGGTAAGAATGCTTAGCCGCCGGGAATGATCCAGCCATCCGACACCGCCACCCGCACCTTCTGCCCCACCGCCAACGCCTCGGCGCTGTCGATCAGCAATTCCTGTCCGGGCTCCGGCAAGGCCAGCCGCGCCTCATAGACCGGGCCGCGATAGATGCTGTCCAGCACAGTTGCCGGCATGCCCTCCGACGAAAGCCGAAGTGCCTCGGGCCGCAGCAGGACCTTGACCGGCCCCGCCTGCCCGCACGCACTTCGGGCCGTGATACGATGCCCGGCGATCTCGACCGTCGTGGTCCCATTGGCATGGCCGGTCGCCACCGCCGAAACGATGGACCCTCTGCCGATGAAGCCCGCGACAGTCGCATCGGCGGGCGCGCGATAGACCTCTTGCGGCGACGCCGCCTGCAGCAACCGGCCGTGGCTCATGATGGCGACGCGGTCGGCCAGCGCCAATGCCTCGGCCTGGTCATGGGTGACATAGACGATGGTGGCGCCGGTGCGGCGATGGATGTCGCGGAATGCATCGACCATCGACGACCGCAAATGCATGTCGAGATTGGCAAGCGGTTCATCGAACAGGATGATGCTCGCGTCGGCGACGAGACAGCGCGCCAGCGCCACGCGCTGGCGCTGGCCGCCCGACAGTTCCTCGATGCGACGCTTTTCAAAACCATTGAGGCCGACAATCTCGAGGACAGCGCCGACACGGGCAGCGATCTCGCCTTGCTTCACGTGCCGGGCCTTGAGCGGATAGGCGACGTTCTCAGCCACATCCATATGCGGCCAGAGCGCGTAGGACTGGAAGACGACGCCAACGCCGCGCGCTTCAGGCGGCACCTGCCGCTGGGGATCGGCCATCAGCTTCTCTCCGAACAGCACGCGGCCCTCGCTGGGCGCCTCGAAGCCGGCGATCAGCCGCAGCATCGTGGTCTTGCCGCAACCGGAGGGCCCGAGCAGCGCGGTAAAGGACCCCGTGGGGAAATCGAGCGAAACCGCGTTGAGCGCCGCCGTCTCATTGAACCGCTTGGTAAGGCGTTCCACCCTGATGTCGCTCATGCCTCACTCATCCGCACAATTCTGCCTGTCTGTAGTGGTTGCATGCACAGCCGATGGATACGGCCGGCAATACGTTGGAAATCCGGTCATGACAACGACGAGCGCAGCCGGTGGCGGCGAGGCCGCCGGCTGGAACGGAACGACAGGGTCCGGAGAATGAAATCCGTGGCGTTTACTGCGCCGTCCAGCCGCCATCCATCGGCAAGGTCGTGCCGGTTATCTGCTTGGCCGCATCCGAGCACAGGAACAGCGCCAGCGCGGCAAGCTCGTCGACGGTGACGAACTCCTTGGTCGGCTGCGCCGCCAAAAGCACGTCGTGCTTGACCTGTTCCTCGGTCATGCCGCGCGCCTTCATCGTGTCGGGAATCTGCTTTTCGACCAGTGGCGTCCATACATAGCCGGGCGCGATCGCATTGACGGTGATGCCGTCAAGTGCTGCCTCCAGCGCCACGGTCTTGGTCAGGCCGGAAATGCCGTGCTTGGCCGACACGTAAGCCGACTTGAACGGCGAAGCGACCAGCGCATGCGCCGAGGCCGTGTTGATGATGCGGCCCCATTTGCGCGCCTTCATGCCGGGCAGCGCCGCCTTGATTGCATAGAAGGCGGCCAGCAGGTTGATGCGGATGATCGCTTCCCATTTGTCGTCAGGAAAATCTTCGATCGGCGCGACATGCTGGATGCCGGCATTGTTGACGAGGATGTCAAGGCTGCCGAACGCCGCCTCGGCTTCCTCAACCATGGCTGTTACCGCCGCGCCGTCCATCATGTTGGCGTCGGAATAGCGGCACTTGACGCCAAAGTCCTTCTCGATGCCGGCGCGTTCCTGCTCGATGGCAGCCGCGTCGCCCAGGCCGTTGATGGTGACATTGGCCCCTTCGGCTGCAAAGGCACGGGCGATAGCCAGGCCGATGCCGCTGGTCGAACCGGTGACGAGGGCACTCTTCGAAGAAAGGGAAGCCATGATGATCTCGCAAGAGGTGGGAGGAAATTTGGGGGACAGCGCACCCTTTGTGCGCCGCAGCATGACAATGCCACAGCCATATGTCGGCTCGATTACAGGAGAGCGACGGTGATCCGGTGACCGCCCGGGGCTGACACGGCACTGTCACGGTGCCGTGCAACATAATCCGGTGCGCATTCGCGCAGTTGTTCCTGAACCGATGGGGCCAGCCTTGAAGATCGCCGATGTCGTGAAGCGCGCCTATGCGATGCCGCTGACCAACCCTTCCTTTCCCCCCGGGCCGTATCGTTTCTTCAACCGAGAATACGTCATCATCACCTACCGCACGACGCGCGAAGCCCTTGAGGCCGTTGTGCCGGAGCCGCTGGAAATCGACGAGCCGCTGGTCAAGTACGAATTCATCCGCATGCCGGACTCGACCGGTTTCGGTGACTACACGGAGACCGGCCAGGTGATCCCCGTGCGCTACAAGGGACAGCACGGCGGCTACGTCCATTCGATGTATCTCGATGACGACGCGCCGATTGCCGGCGGACGCGAGCTCTGGGGTTTTCCAAAGAAGCTGGCCAACCCCAAGATCGTGCATGAAGGCGAGGTGATCGTCGGCACGCTGCACTATGGCAGCGTCCTGTGCGCCACCGGCACGATGGGCTACAAACACCGCGAAGCCGACCACGATTCCGTGCTTGCCTCGCTGGCATCTCCCAATTTCCTGATCAAGATCATCCCGCATGTCGACGGAAGCCCGCGCATTTGCGAGCTGGTGCGCTATTACCTGACCGATGTGACGCTGAAGGAAGCCTGGACGGCGCCAGCCGCGCTCGATCTGCGGCCCCATGTCATGGCCGACGTGGCGCGGCTGCCGGTGCTCGACATCGTCTCCGCCGTCCACTTCACCGCCGATCTTACGCTTGGGTTGGGCGAGGTGATGCACGACTATCTTGCCGATCACAGCCGGCCCACGACCAGCGCACCCCAGTTGGAGAAAGCCCGTGCTTGAACGCAACCGAACCAAGCAGGCTGCCGCCACCATCGAGGAAATCTCGGCGCAGTATGACCGTGTCGCGCTGGTGTTCCAGGGCGGCGGCGCGCTCGGCGCCTATCAGGCCGGCGTCTATCAGGCGCTTGCCGACGCCGGCTGCGAACCGACCTGGCTGTCCGGCGTGTCGATCGGCGCCATCAACGCCTCGATCATCGCCGGCAACGAGCCCAGCCGCCGCCTGCAGCGGCTCGAGCAATTCTGGCAGACGATTTCGGGGCGCAAGATCTGGGCCTACACGCCCGAAGGCGACATCTACCGCGACATCCGCAACCGTACCAGTTCGTGGATGACGATGACCATGGGCCAGCCCGGCTTCTTCAAGCCGCGCAATCCCATCCCCTGGTTCGAGCCGCAGGGCGCCGAGGGCGCCACAAGTTTCTACGACACCGCCGAGTTGAAGGACACGCTGGAAAGCCTGATCGACTTCGACATCCTCAACGACGGCAAGAAGCGGCTCAGCGTCGGCGCGGTCAATGTCAGGACCGGCAATTTCGTCTATTTCGACACCGACAAGGTTCGCATCGGGCCGGAGCACATCATGGCCAGCGGCGCGTTGCCGCCTGCTTTCCCGTCGATCCGCATCGAAGGCGAATATTACTGGGACGGCGGCATCGTCTCCAACACGCCGCTGCAATATCTCTTGGACCAGGATGAGGACCGCTCGTCGCTGGTGTTCCAGGTCGACCTGTTCAGCGCGCGGGGCGTCCTGCCGCGCAGCATGCCGGACGTGCTGTCGCGCCACAAGGACATCATGTATTCCAGCCGCACGCGGCAGAACACCGACAATTTCCAGCGCATTCATGGGCTGAAGATGAAGCTTCTCGATGCCCTGAAGCGCGTCCCCGCCGAATTGCTGGCGGAAGGCGAGAAGGAGCTGATCGAGGATTACTCGAATGCCGGCTTCGTCAACATCGTGCACCTGATCTACCAGCACAAGGGTTACGAGGGGCACGCCAAGGACTACGAATTCTCGGGCACGTCGATGCGAGAGCATTGGGATACCGGGCTGGAAGACACGCAGCGCACTTTGCGGCACCGCCAGTGGCTGACACTGCCGACCAATGTCGACGGCGTCGCCATCCACGACCTGCATCGCGAAGATCCGACGTAGAGGAATCCGTCCTGGCGACTGGCGGTTGGGTCCCGTACCGAGCCCCGTCGAGTTCCTTCACACCCCCTCTGTCCTGCCGGACATCTCCCCCGCAAGGGGGGAGATCGGCCGTCATCTGCGCTTCGCCAATCTTCGATGTTTGAAGGCGCGATCCTGCGGCGAAGCTGCCAATCTCGCCCCTTGCGGGGGTGCCGCCCCGACAGCGCTTCGGCATAGTCCATAAAGAAAAAGGCAGCGCCGGCGACCGGCGCTGCCTTTTGTTTGAGCGCTCTTGCGCTTCGCTCAGAACACCTGGCGGAAGACGATGAACAGCACGAAAGCGAGCGCGATCGAGCAGGGCAGCGTCAGCACCCAGGCAAGCGCCAGGTTGCGCACCGTTGCCCATTGCAGCCCCGAGCCGTTCGCCGCCATCGTCCCGGCGACGCCCGACGACAGCACGTGGGTTGTCGACACCGGCAGGCCCATCCGATCGGCCATGCCGATGGTCACCATCGCGACCAGCTCGGCGGCGGCACCCTGGCCGTAGGTCAGATGGCTCTTGCCGATCTTCTCGCCGACCGTGACGACGATGCGCTTCCAGCCAACCATGGTGCCAAGCCCAAGTGCCAGCGCCACAGCGACCTTCACCCAGATCGGGATGAACTTCGTCGCATTGTCGACGGCCTTATGATAGTCGGTCACCGCTTTCAGATCGGCCGGCTGCATTGGCAGCAACTGCTTCTTGTCGATCAGCTTGAGCGCTTCACCGATCAGATAGATGTCGTTTCGGGCGTTGCTAACCAGATCGGTCGGCACCTTTTCGACCGAGGCGTAGGGCTGCAGTGAAGCTGTCGTGTTGTGGATGTACGTCTGCAGCGCGGCCGTCGTCTGGTCGTTCCAGGTCCGGGTGCGCACTGCGTCCTGGACGGCCGCCTTTGCGTCCGTGACGGTGGCGCCCGGCTTGACATATTTGCCCAACGCCTGCTCGACATTGACGGAAGCCGACTTGTAGGCCTCGAGATAGTTGATATCCGGCGTGCGGTTGAGCGCAAAGGCTGTCGGCACGACGCCGATCAGGATCAGCATGATCAGGCCCATGCCTTTTTGTCCGTCGTTCGAGCCATGCGCGAAGCTGACACCGGTGCAGGTGAAGATCAGCAGCCCGCGGATCCACAATGGCGGCGGCGCATTGCCCTTTGGAGACTCGTAGAGCGCCGGATTGCGGACAAGAAACTTCATCGCATAGAGCAGGGCGGCAGCGGCGAAGAAGCCCACGATCGGCGAGACCAGCAAGGTCACCCCGACATTGGTCGCCTGTGACCAGTCGACACCGCTGGTCGCGCTGCCGGCGGGCGCCGTGAACTGGTTGGCGAGACCGACGCCGATGATCGAGCCGACCATCGTGTGCGAGCTCGACGCCGGCAGGCCCAGGAACCATGTGCCGAGATTCCACAGGATGGCGGCGATCAGCAGCGCGAACACCATGGCGAAGCCGGAGGACGAGCCAACCTGCAGGATCAGTTCCACCGGCAACAGCGACAGGATGCCGAACGCGACAGCGCCGCTCGAGGTGAGAACCCCGAGGAAATTGAAGGCGCCCGACCACATGACAGCGAATTCCGCCGGCAGGGAGCGCGTGTAGATGACCGTCGCCACCGCATTGGCGGTGTCGTGGAAGCCGTTGACGAACTCGAAGCCCAAGGCAATGAGCAAGGCGATGCCGAGCAGGATCCACGGTACCGTCTTGGCCTCGGCCAGATCCTGCTTGAGCGCGTAGCCGACATAGACGACGCCGACCAGCACGAGTACGCCAAAGGCAGGCAGGAACCATTTTGCGCTGCCCGACCGCTCAAGCGGATGCTCCGGTCTCGGAATACCCGCCTCACTAGAAACTATATCCACCATGTCCCATTCCTTTTGCATTGCAGCAAAGAGCAATGGTTAACGCTATGTCCGCACAATGAACCTTGTGTGACGCTGCGGAACTCCGCGGCGGGGGAAATGCCGGGTGAGACCGGCTCGGGCGACAGACAAGCCCTAGAAGCCTGTGGAGCGCGTCTTCAGGATCGCCGAGAACAGCGGGTCGAAGGCACGGCTGATCGGCGCCGCCGCTGCGCCGATCGCGATCGACCAGGGATCCGTGGTGCCAAGCTGCAGCCGCGGCAGGTTTCGCCCGGGCCGATCGGCGATCGACGTCAGCAGCGGATGCATCCCCTCGACAAGGCGGCGAGCGAGCGCTTCCGGCGCACCGCTGGTCAGGATGACGGTCTGCGGATCGAAAATCGTCTCGATGAGATGCACGCTCCAGCGCAAATCATGCGCGGCGCCGTCGATCCAGGCCATGATCGTGGGATCCTCGGCCGCCGCCATCGCGCCTATACGTTCGTAGAGACGTTCATCGGCTGGATCGAGGCTGAGATGCTGATAGAGCGAGGCGAGCGAGGCGCGATGCTCGAGCGGCGTCGAGCCGGGGCCGGCCGGCGAAAGCAGCGCCATGCCGATCTCGCCGGCATTGCCATTGCCGCCGCTGTAGAGTTCGCCGTTCAGGATCAGCCCGGCGCCGATGCCGTAGCCAACATAAAGGCAAACCGCATGATCGACGCCGTGCGCCGCGCCGACCATGCGTTCCGCCGTCGCGCAGGCAGCGGCGTCATTCTGCAAGCCGACATTCAACCCCGTGCCGGCGGCAAGCGTCTCCAGCAGTGGAAACTTCTGCCAGGCAGGCATCATCCACTTGTCGTCCGAATTCTTCAGCCCGAAGGGACCGGGCATTGCGACGCCAAGACCAACGAGATGCCCCTCCGACTGGGCGGAAATACCAGCCAGTTCACGCCTGACGCCATCGACCAGGCCGAGGATGACTTCGACACCTTTCGATGGCTCGTCGAACGGCAGGTTTGCTTCTGCCCGCGCCAACACGCTGCCGACCAGGTCGACGGCAACGGCCCGCGTCAGATGGCGGTCGATCTGCAGCCCGATCGCGAACGCCCCCTCGGGAACCAGCCTGTAGGGGGTCGAGGGCTGGCCCCTGCCCTTTCGAACCGTATCAAGCCCGACGACCAGGCCGTCGCGCTCGAGATCCTCGATGATGTTGGAAACCGCCTGCTTGGTCAGCTGCGTCGCCCGCGCCAGATCGGCACGCGAAAGCGCGCCGTTGAGGCGCAGCGCCTCGATCATGACACGGCGGTTGTGCGCGCTCGTGCCTTCCTGGTTGGTGCCGCTTTTGGCGCGGATCGGACGAATATCGTTCACCGGCGTTTCCCCTCTTGACTCCATTAGGATATTGATCGACTAATTAAGTCAAGCGGGTTGACTTAATAGCGAAACCAACCGCAGAAACAAGACGGCCAGGGCTTATGCCCGTCACCGCCAACCGGTTGGGAAGACGTAGGTCACGCGACATCAATCCGGGAAGGCAACATGGACAGCCGACCCGTCAACATCGGAAATGGGAGAAGAAGATGCTGAAATCGATCGGTAAGACCCTGTTGGGCGCAGTCTTTGTCGGGGGGCTGTTGGTTCCCCACGCTTTCGCAGAAACGTCGCTCAACGCGCTTTTCATGGCTCAGGCCGCCTATAGCGAGGCCGACGTGCGCGCCATGACGGATGCCTTCACCAAGGCCAATCCGGACATCAAGGTCAATCTCGAATTCGTCCCCTATGAAGGCCTGCACGACAAGACCGTGCTGGCACAGGGCTCGGGCGGCGGCTATGACGTTGTGCTGTTCGACGTCATCTGGCCGGCCGAATACGCGACCAACAAGGTGCTGGTCGACGTCTCCCCGCGCATCACCGACGACATGAAGAAGGGCGTGCTGCCCGGCGCCTGGACGACCGTCCAGTATGACGGAAAATCCTATGGCATGCCCTGGATCCTCGACACCAAGTACCTGTTCTACAACAAGGAAATGTTGGAAAAAGCCGGCATCAAGACGCCGCCGAAGACCTGGGAAGAGCTGAGCGAACAGGCCAAGATCATCAAGGACAAGGGCATCGTCGCCACGCCCATCGCCTGGAGCTGGTCGCAGGCCGAAGCCGCTGTCTGTGATTACACCACGCTGGTCAGCGCCTATGGCGGCGACTTCCTCAAGGGCGGCAAGCCCGATTTCCAGAACGGCGGCGGTCTCGACGCCCTGAAATACATGGTGGCCAGCTACAAGTCGGGCCTTACCAACCCGAATTCCAAGGAATTCCTGGAAGAGGACGTGCGCAAGGTGTTCGAAAATGGCGACGCCGCCTTCGCGCTGAACTGGACCTACATGTACAACATGGCCAACGACCCGAAGGACAGCAAGGTCGCTGGCAAGGTCGGTGTCGTGCCGGCGCCCGGTGTTGCCGGCAAGAGCGAGGTTTCGGCGGTCAACGGCTCGATGGGCCTTGGCGTCACCGCGGTCAGCAAGCACCCGGACGAAGCCTGGAAGTACATCGCCTTCATGACCTCGCAGGCGACGCAGAACCAGTACGCCAAGCTCTCACTGCCGATCTGGGCCTCGTCTTATGACGATCCGGCGGTCACCAAGGGCCAGGAAGAACTGATCGCCGCCGCCAAGCTCGGACTGGCCGCGATGTATCCGCGCCCGACCACGCCGAAGTATCAGGAGCTTTCGACCGCCCTGCAGCAGGCGATCCAGGAATCGCTTCTCGGCCAGTCTTCGCCGGAGGACGCCTTGAACACCGCTGCCAAGAACAGCGGCCTCTGAGCATTGTTCTCCAATCACGGGCGGCACTACAGCGCCGCCCGTCCATTTGGACGGGCAAAGGACACTGTAGCGCTCTCTAAGTTTTGCGCATGATCCTTTCCGGAAATCGGAACCGATATCCCGGGTCATGCGCGAGTGCCGCCCGTGTTATGTCTGAAAACAAGTTGAGTTAGGGAGAGGCTGCTCTGATGTCGGGCACCTGGATGACAACCCGTGCGTGGCTGCTCATGCTGCCGCTTCTCGTGGTCATGGTCGCCGTCATCGGCTGGCCGCTCGTCGATACGGTCGGCCTTTCCTTCACGGACGCCAAGCTCATCGGCACGGGCGGCAATTTCGTCGGCTTGGACAACTATACCAACATGCTGTCGAGCACGAACTTCTCGCGCACGCTGGTCACCACGACCCTCTTCGCCGTCATTTCGGTGGCGGCGGAAATGGTGATCGGTGTGCTCGCGGCGCTGCTGCTCAATCAACAATTTCACGGCCGCGCCGTATTGCGGGCGCTGATGATCCTGCCCTGGGCACTGCCGACGGTGGTCAACGCCACGCTGTGGCGGCTCATCTACAATCCCGAATATGGCGCGCTGAACGCAGCACTCACGCAACTCCATCTCATCGATGCCTACCGCTCATGGCTGGGCGAGCCGGGAACCGCGCTGGCGGCGCTGATCGTCGCAGATTGCTGGAAGAATTTCCCGCTGGTGGCACTGATTGCGCTGGCAGCTCTGCAGGCGGTTCCCCGTGACATCACGGCCGCTTCACTCGTCGATGGCGCGGGACCTTTCAACCGCTTCCGCTTCGTCATCCTGCCCTATCTCGCGGGGCCGCTGATGGTCGCGCTGGTGCTGCGCACCATCGAGGCCTTCAAGGTCTTCGACATCATCTGGGTGATGACCCGCGGCGGCCCGGCCAACAGCACGCGTACCCTGTCGATCCTCGTCTATCAGGAAGCCTTTTCCTTCCAGCGCGCCGGCTCCGGCGCATCGCTGGCGCTGATCGTCACCTTGCTCGTCACCGTGCTGGCGGTCGCCTACGCCGCGTTGGTCCGCAAGAGCGCCGGGAGTGCAACCTGATGGAACGCAAAAGCCCCGCCTTCAGCATCTTCATCCATGCCTGCGCGCTGCTGCTCGCCGTCATCATCCTGGCGCCCATCGCCTGGCTGTTCATCATGAGCATATCGCCGGCCGCCGACCTCGCCGCCAAGCCGCTGCGCTGGTGGCCGCAAAGCGTCGACTTCTCCCGTTACCAGCAGCTGCTGTCGACGGCGGAAAACAGCGCCGGCGCCGCCTTCACCTCATCGCTTCGCAACAGCCTCGAGATCGCCGGCATGGCAACGCTCGCCGGCCTGCTCCTGGCCATTCCCGCCGGTTGGGCGGTGTCGCGCACGCCGTCGATCGGCTGGTCGCTGTCGATGGTCATCGCCACCTATATGCTGCCACCGGTGGCGCTGGCCGTGCCGCTCTATATGGGCCTGTCGCATCTCGGCCTGTTGAACAACGTCTTCGGCCTGGCGCTGGTCTATCTGACGATCCTGGCGCCCTTCACTACCTGGCTGATGAAATCGGGCTTCGATTCGATCCCGCGCGAAATCGAGGCCGCCGCGATGATCGACGGCGCCGGCCTGTTCCAGACGCTGCGCATCATCACCCTGCCGCTGGCCGCACCGGTGATGGCGACGTCGGCGCTGTTCGCCTTGCTGCTTGCCTGGGACGAATTCTTCTACGCGCTGCTCTTCACCTCGGACCAGCGCGCCAAGACCCTGACGGTCGCCATCGCCGATTTGGCCGGCGGCCGTGTCTCCGACTACGGATTGATTGCGACAGCCGGCGTGCTGGCCGCTTTGCCACCAGTGCTGATCGGCCTCGTCATGCAACGGGCGCTGATTTCCGGCCTGACCAGTGGTGGTGTGAAAGGATAATGATGCCTGCAGGGAAAAACCGTCCGGCCGGGCTCGCCGCGATCGATCGCGAAATGGCGCGCCAGCATGCGGACGCGACAGCCTCGTTCCGGCAGAACGTCGACATGGCGGCAAGGGTCGCCACCTCGATCAGGCAGACCGGGCGCCTGCTTCTGCTTGGCATGGGCGGCTCGCATGCCGTGGCGCGCGCCGTCGAGCCGCTCTATCGCGCAGCCGGCATCGACGCCATCGCCCTGCCGCTTTCCGAGCAGCTTGGCCAGCCCCTGCCCTTGGCGGGCCGAACAGTGCTGGTGACATCGCAGTCCGGCGAAAGCGCCGAGGTTGTCAGATGGTTTTCCGAAACCGGCATCGCTTCCGACACATTCGGCCTGACACTTGAGGGCGCCTCGTTCCTGGCCCGCACGGTTCCTTGCCTTGTCGGAGCCGGCGGCACCGAACTGGCCTTCGCCGCCACCCGCAGCCTGACCGTCACTTTCGCCTTGCATCTCGCAATCCTGTCGGCGCTCGGCCAGGATCCGGCGGCCGCACTCGCTGTCCTTGAAGGCCCTGAGGCCGGCGACATCGAGGGGGCGCTTTCCGCACTTCGCAATGTAACCAGCATCGTCACCTCGGGCCGCCAGTTGCAGGGTCTCGCCGAAGCCATCGCGCTCGGCCTTACCGAGCTGTCGCGGCTGCCGTGCTTTTCGCTCGAAGGCGGGCAGCTTCGCCATGGACCGATGGAAATGCTTGGCCCCAAGCTCGGCGTCATCCTGTTTCGCGGCAACAACCCGACATCGGACCTTGTCGCAGGCATGGCCGCGTCCGTGGTGGAGGCCGGCTCACCGGTCATCATTTTCGATTCATCCGGGCAAGCGCCGGTCGAGGGGGCTACAACGCTCTCGTTCAAGCCTCAATCCGGCATGGCCGCGATCCTGGCCATGCTGCCGGTAGCGCAACGCCTGATGGTCGCCATTGCCGATGCTCGCGTTGACAATGCCGGCACGCCGGTTCGTTCCAGCAAGATCACCAGGAGCGAATGATGCGACCGCTCGCAGTGATCGGCAACGTCAATGTCGACCTGATCGTCGGCCCGGTCGCACCGTGGCCGAAGGCCGGAACGGAGATCATTGTCGACCACGATGAATTGCGCGTCGGCGGCCAGGCGGGAAACAGCGCGCTCGCCTGGGAGGCGCTGGGCGTAGACTTCGAGATCGCCGCCAATGTCGGTGACGACCAGTTCGGCCGCTGGCTTCGCGAAGCCTTTGGCCGCCGTGCCGACAAATGGCCGGTCCGCCCCGAAGGCACGACGCTGTCCGTCGGCATGACCCATCCGGACGGCGAGCGGACCTTCTTCACCACGCGCGGACACCTGCCGCGCTTCAGCCTGGCCGACGTGTTTTCTGTCCTCGACGGCAAGCGCCTGTCCGGCGGCTACGCGCTGTTGTGTGGCTCCTTCCTGACCGACGATCTCACGGCCGACTACGGTGCGTTCTTCGACTGGGCCGACAGTCACGGCATCGCCGTCGCGCTCGACACCGGTTGGCCGATCGACGGCTGGACGCAGGGCAATTGCGACGCAGCACGCGCCTGGCTGTCGCGTTGCGAACTGGCGCTTTTCAACGAGGTCGAGACTGTCACCCTGGCGGGGCTGGAAAGCCCGCTGGAGGCCGCGCATGCGATCAGGTCCGGCATGAAGAAGGGCGCCACCGTCGTCGTCAAGCGCGGGCCGGAAGGCGCGATCGCCATCGGCCCGGACGGGATTCCTGTCGAAGCCATGGCGCCCGTCGTGAAGGTCGTCGACACGATCGGCGCCGGCGATGTCTTCAACGCGGCATTCCTCGCAGCCGTTGCCCAGGACCAGCCGCTGAACGCTTGCCTGTCCGCCGCCACCCGCGTGGCATCCCGTGCGATCTCCACCCTGCCCCGCAACTATGGCGGGCCGATGCATTTCGAGGAAGCCATGCATGAGCGCGCTTGAAATCCGCAACATCCGCAAGAGCTACGGCAGCGTCGAGACGCTGAAAGGCATCGACATTGCGCTGGAAAGCGGCGAGTTCCTGGTGCTGCTCGGTTCGTCGGGTTGCGGGAAGTCGACGCTCCTCAACATCATCGCCGGCCTTGCCGAGGCGACGAGCGGCGACGTGCTGATCGGCGGCCGATCGATCCTTGGCGTTCATCCCAAGAACCGCGACATCGCCATGGTCTTCCAGTCCTATGCGCTCTATCCGAACCTGACCGTTCATCGCAACATCGGCTTCGGGCTCGAGATGCGCGGCGTTTCAGCAGACGAGCGCGACAGGGCAGTGCGTGAAGCGGCAAAACTGCTGCAGATCGAGAACCTGCTCGACCGCAAGCCAAGCCAGCTTTCCGGCGGCCAGCGCCAGCGCGTCGCCATCGGCAGGGCGCTGGTGCGCAAGCCGCAAGTGTTCCTGTTCGACGAGCCGTTGTCCAACCTCGACGCAAAACTGCGCCTCGAAATGCGCACCGAGCTCAAGCGCCTGCACCAGTTGCTGCAGACCACTGTCGTCTACGTCACCCACGACCAGATCGAGGCGATGACGCTGGCGACGCGGATCGCCGTGATGCGCGACGGCAGGATCGAGCAACTCGGCACGCCCGAGGAAATCTACAACTATCCGGCGACGCTTTACGTAGCCGGTTTTGTTGGCGCGCCGTCAATGAACATGCTGCAGGCCGTTGTCGAAGGCGGAAAACTGGCCATTGCCGATTCCAATGTGAAACTGCCCCTGCCCGCGCGCTATCGGAACGCGGCCAGCGACGGCTCACCGGTCGTCGTCGGCATCAGGCCCGAGGCACTTCGCGTGGCGACCGGAGCCGCGACGGACTTCTCCTTGCCGGTGGAAATCGAGGTCGTCGAACTGACCGGCCCCGAACTGGTCACCACGGCCCGGATTGGCGCGCAACGGCTGACGGCGTGCCTGCCGCCGCGCGCCGGCATCGCCAAGGGCCAGGCATGCGCATTCACCTTCGACGAGGATGCGCTGCGCCTCTTCGACCCGTCGACAGGCAAGGCCTTCCCGGTAGCCGCGTTCGAACAGACGGCGTCGCGCTGAGATCCTCAGCATAGGCACGCCATTCGGCTACCACCCGATAGGCACGCCGTCGAAAGTCTGGAAGGAGCCGCTATCCCCAGGCGTCGCGCAGTCGATGACCCTGCGCAGGCCCCGCGCACTGTCCTCGACCGCCAGGTCCGCCTGATCGCCGCCCATATCCGTCTTCACCCAGCCCGGATGCAGCGACAGCACCGTGATCCCGTCGACGCGCAAATCCTGCGCCAGTTGGGCGCTGATCATGTTGAGTGCAGCCTTCGAGCAGCGGTAGGCATAGTCGTCATCGTAGTCATCGAGCAGTCCCTCCGCCATTGAGCCGGCGCGGCTGCCGATATTGGCGATGACCCGCATGCGCCCCGCGACAAGGTTGGGGCGCATTGCCCTCGCCAGCAGCAGCGGGCCGAGTGTGTTTGTGCGTATGACCGTCAGGAATTCAGCCGGCGCGAAATCGTGCAGGCCGCCGATATCGCTGCGGATGGCGGCGTTGTTGACAAGCACATCCAGTGGCCTGCCGGCGAGACGCGCGGCAAGGTCGGAGATGGAATCCGGATCGGCGACATCGAGCGGCTGGAACTCTACTCCATCTTCGAAACCCTGGGTGGGGCGCGTGCGCCCGCACGCAATCACGCGCCAGTCGTCTTGGGCGTATTGCCGCGCCAGATCGCGGCCGAGCCCGCGGCCGGCTCCCGTTATGAGCACCGTGCGGTTGCCTTTCCCTTGTCCGGCCAAGTCAGGCGCTCTTCGCGACCGGCGCGGTCTCCTGCCGGGCGATCATGGCGTAGACCTCGCCGGAATATTTGATGTGACGCTGCTGCGTCGCGAAATCGACATGGGTGATGCCGAAGGGCGTGGTGTAGCCATAGGCCCATTCGAAATTGTCGGTCAGCGTCCAGGCGAAATAGCCGCGCACCGGCACACCCTCGGCTGCCGCCTTGGCCACCTGCTCAAGATGGTCGACATAATAGGCAGCACGCAAATCATCCCAGACATGCCCGTCTTCGCCGACCTTTTCCGGCGTCGTGGCGACACCGTTCTCAGAGATGTAGATTGCCGGCGGCGCGTAGCGGTCGTTCACATAGCGCAGGATGTCGTACATGCTGCGCGGCCAGATTTCATAGTCGACAGCGGAATAGATACCTTCCGGCTGCACCCGCCGGTAGCTCAGCGGCGCGAGTTCGTCACCCGCCGCGATCACGGAGCGGCGGTAGATGTTGATGCCCAGGTAGTCCACCGGCGCGGCGATGATCTCGTTGTCCCGAGCATGGATCGGCGGCAGCAGATCGCCGTAGAGCGCCAGCATGTCCTGCGGATATGCACCCTTGAAAACGGCATCGAGGAACCAGCGGTTCTGGGCGCCGTCGAAGCGCAGTGCCGCCGTGGCGTCACTCGGGTCACTGGTAGCGGCCTCCGCCACGTTGAGATCAAAGACGATGCCGACCGAGGCGTCCGCCACCTCGGCCCGGATGACGGGGACAGCCAAGCCATGCCCCAGCAAGGCATGATGGCTGGCGCTAACACCGCCTTTCACGCCATCCCGCAATCCCGGCGCATCCTCACCGGTCGCGTGTCCCGACCAGCAGAACGTCCAGGGCTCGTTGAGCGTCGTCCATTTCTTGACGCGATCGCCGAAGCTGCGGGCGGCAAGCCCGGCATAGTCGGCGAAAGCGGCGGCAGTTTCGCGGCTGTACCAGCCGCCTCGCTCCTGCAGCGCCTGCGGAAGATCCCAGTGGTAGAGCGTTGCATAGGGCTCGATGCCGGCTTCCAGCAGATCGTCGATCAGCCGGTCGTAAAAGGCGATACCCATGGCATTGGCGTCGCCACGACCGTCGGGAAGAAGCCGTGTCCATGCGAAGGAAAAGCGGTAGGCACCAAGGCCGAGCGCCTTGAGCACGGCGATATCTTCCTTCCAGCGGTGATAGTGGTCGCAGGCGACATCGCCGCTCGAGCCGTCCACGATCACGCCGGGAACGTGGCAGAACCGGTCCCAAATACTTTCGCCCTTACCATCCGCGTCATGCGCGCCCTCGATCTGATAGGCCGCGGTCGCGGCGCCGAACACGAAGCCTTGCGGAAAGACCAGTCCGGAGGCGCGGGCTTCGAGGGTTCGGCGCGCGTTATCGATGCTTGATGTCATATTTTCTCTCGATGGTGCTGACGAGACTTGCCGCGGCCAGTGTCAGGAAAATGTAGAAGATGGCGGCTGAGTTGTAGGGCGCGAACGGCAGGAAACTTGCCGACTGGAATTCCCGCATGCGCTGCGTGATGTCGCGGATCGACAGGATCGACAACAGCGACGTGTCCTTGAGGATGGCGATCAGTTCGTTGCCGAGCGGCGGGATGATGATTCGGAAGGCCTGCGGCAGCACGACCAGCCGGGCGGTACGCCAGCCGTTGAGGCCGAGGCTATGCGCCGCCTCGATCTGGCCAGCGGGAATTGCATTGATGCCGGAACGGAATATCTCGGCGAGATAGGCCGAATAGGCCAGCGCCATGGCGGCAATACCGCGCACCAGGTTCGGCGGATCGACCACCCCCTGGGTCGCGTCCTTGAGCGCTCCGGCAAGCGGCAGGCCGACATAGAGCACGATAACCAGCATCGGGATGCCACGGATCGTGTCGACAATGAATTCCGACCCGATCGAGAGCGGATGCCGGCGGTGGATATGGCCGCCGAAGGTCAGCAGGCCAAGCACGATCGCCAATACCGCGAGCGTGATGCCGAACGCCTTGTCGCGATCGTTCAACGCCTCCGTTTGCCACAGCACCGGTAGCTTGTCGGACGCTGCCGCGGCAGGAACCAGCGCGGCGCTGACATCGGGGATCTTGCCGATCGCATCAATCGCTTCGGGCGCGCCACGAAAGGTGCGTAACGGCACATCGCTGTCGGGGCCGCCGGGAAATTGCCCGTAGCGGACAGCACCAAGTATGCCGGACGGCGTGCCGGTCGTGACCGCGACCTTGCCGGCGAGAGAACCGACGAGCACGTAGCTGTCGCGCGGCTGGAGCAGGAACCACGTAGCGGCGCAGATCATGAGGATGGTAGCCGCGATGCAGGTCAGGTCCGCCCGCCAGCTGTATTTGAGCTTGAGGAGCCCGACCCAGAGCAATCCCATCATTGCCGCCAGAATGTAGGCTGCAACCGCCGCGCGGATCGTCGTGGCGACACCCGCCGCGAATGCGATATGCGCGAAAAGCAGGATGAAGACCAAGCCGGCGCCGTTCACCGCCGCAAGTGCAAGGCGGGCGAAACGATGCGTCGCGTTGCCGGTCCTGTTGCGGGCGGTGATGAAGAACGCACCGAGGATCACGATCGTCAGGCCGAGATAGGCGCGCAGCAGGGTAGCTGCCTGACCGCGCACCATGAGGTCGGCGGCATCCGTCAATCGCCGCGGCGTGACACCCTGAACCACCCAATCGGAGGTGAACGGATCGACTGCGTTCGCCACGACCGACGCCACGAAGGGATAGACCAGGCCGGTTGTCGCAAGCAGCACGGCAGCAACAAGATTGATCCCGGCGGCAACAGTCGCCAGACGGGGCGACCTGGACGAAGCGCGTGAGAATACGACCACGGCAACGCCGGCGAAAAAGGCGACAACCAGCGTCAGGAAGCCAGGCACGAAGGCCGATGAGCCGTTCTCCACGCCGAGGATGGCGCGAAGCGAGCGCTGGTAGTTTACCGACGAAGCAAAGAGATAGGCGATGAACGGCAATGCCGCGACGATGATC
Organism: Mesorhizobium shangrilense; assembly: GCF_040537815.1. Taxonomy (NCBI): domain Bacteria; kingdom Pseudomonadati; phylum Pseudomonadota; class Alphaproteobacteria; order Hyphomicrobiales; family Phyllobacteriaceae; genus Mesorhizobium; species Mesorhizobium shangrilense. The sequence goes on along the minus strand of NZ_JBEWSZ010000005.1, from coordinate 77,979 downwards.
AGATTGCTCGGCCGCAGGCGCATCAGAAACTTCATCCGGTCCCGTCCCCCTCGCGGCTCCGGCGACAGGCGCCGGAGCCGAAGCCTTTCAAGCGGCTATTTGGCGCCCCAGTATTTGGCGATCAGTGCGTCGAGACTGCCGTCGGCCTTGATCGCCTTCAGCCCCTCATTGAAGGCGGCGACATTCTCGTCGCCCTTGCGGAAGACCAACCCCAGCGGATCGGACTGGAGATCCCTGATCGGCACGACCAGCTCGCCCGCGAATTCCTTTTCATACGCGGCGGCATTGGCGCCGTTGATCACAACGCCGTCCACATCCTTGTTCTTCAGCGCAATGATGGAGGCCGCGAAACTGTCGTAGGCGACCACATTGTCCTTGCCGACAATGCCTTCGGCGACCTGCGAGTCGGTGGTATTGGCCTGCGCCGAGAGCTTCTTGCCCTTCGCCTTGAAGTCATTGAGCGAGAGCCCCTCGTCTTCCACGCGCATCAGCACAGCCTGACTGTTGATAATGTAGGGGTTCGAGAAATCCATCGCCTTCTTGCGTTCCTCGGTGATGGAGACGCCGGAAGCGACCAGGTCGAAACTGCCCTGGTCGAGGGCGGCGAAGATGCCGTCCCAGCCGGTGGTGACGAATTCAGCCTTGCAGTTGATCTTGCCGCAGACCGCCTTGATCACATCGACGTCGAAGCCGACGATCTGGCCCGTCGCAGTGTCGACGCTTTCCATCGGCGGCGATGTGGTGTCGGAACCCACCTTCAGCACCTTGCCGCCAAGGTCGGCGGCGCTGGCAGCGCCGGCCGTCAACAGCGCAAGCGCAAGTCCGATCAAGATCTTCTTCATGCTCTTCCTCCCATTTTAATGATTAGCGGCGATTTCCGCCGAGATTGTCCGGCTGCCGGCCGATGAGCTCAGGCCTCGAGACCATGGTGAGCTGTGCCGGGTCCTCGCCCGCCATGCGCCGCAGCAGAAACTCGCCGAGCTTGCGGCCGAGAAGTTCGATCGGCTGGTAGAATGTCGTGATCGGCGGGGTGAAGTAGGCACTGACGTTGATATCGTCATAGGCGATGACGTCGACATCCACCCCGACGCGCCGGTCAAGGCTACCCACCGCCGAGAGGACGCCGAGCGTAGTGGATTCGTTGATGCAAACCAGGGCCGTGGGCGGATTGGGCAAGCCAAGAAGCCTGAGCGCGCTGTCACGGCCGAAGCGGGTGGACAGATCGCCGTCGGCCACAAGGTCCGTCGATGCGGCAAGCCCCGCCTCGTCAAAGGCCCGTGAAAATCCGTCAATCCTGTCCAGGGCGTAGGAAAGGCGACGATCCGCGTTGATCAGGGCGATACGTCTATGTCCGCCCGCGATCAGTCGCGCAGTGGCGGTGAACGCCGCCCATTCATTGTCGACATCGACATGGGCGTAGATGAGGGGCTTGCGGCAACGGCCGAGTGACACGAAGGGAAAGCCGCTTTCCACCAGCATGTCGATGCGAGGGTCGTCGGCCAGCACGCCGGAAAAGATCAGGCCGTCGGCCGAACTCTGGTCGACGATGCGGCGGGCAATGTCGAAGGCATCGCCAAAATTCCGGAAGCCGTGCACGGACAGCTGATAGTCGCTGCCTTCCAGTGCCTGGCTTATGCCGCTGAGAATCTGCGTATATTCGACACCGTCCCATTCATAGCCGACGGCAGTCGTTATCGGCATCAGCACCGCCGCCCGATAGGTCTTGCCTGTCCGCAGCGCCATGCCTCGAGCATTCGCCTGGTAGCCCAGTTCCTGCGCCGCGGCGACGATGGCGTCCCTTGTCGGTTGCGCGACGACGGGCGAACCCCGCAGGGCCTTGGAGATGGTGGCGATCGAATAACCGGTATGGGCCGCCAACGTCTTGATCGTTGGCGAAAGCGCTCGGTTTTCGGGTTTTTTGCTCTCGACCATGACCGGTTGTTATCCTGAGGTCAGGATTCGTATCATCGAATAAAAACGTTTTCAACAAAATAAAAACGTTTTTATTTGTACGTATAAGGAAACTGCGAAAGGGTGGCGATGTGCGGAGGCCGCGCATCACCACCTCTTTCAACCGGCGAACACCGCCATGTGCAGGAGCCCAAGGGCACGCGCTTCGGCAACCCCGGTAAGTCGCTTCGCTCTCTGGTCTCAGCGGGCCGGCGGCGCGTACATGATGCCGCCGGCGTTCCACAGCGCGTTGAGGCCCCGCGCGATCTTCAGCTCGCTGGACTTGCCCAGATTGCGCTCGAAAATCTCGCCGTAATTACCCACCTTGGCGACGATGTTATAGGCAAAGGCGGCATCGAGCCCGAGTTGCTGGCCATTGTCGCCTTCGACGCCGAGGAACCGGCGGACCACCGGATTCTGCGATTTCAGCGAGGCTTCGGCATTGGCCTGGGTGATGCCTTCCTCCTCGGCTTCGACCAGCGAGAACAGGGTCCAGCGCACGATGTTGAACCATTTGTCGTCGCCCTGGCGCACGGCCGGTCCAAGCGGCTCCTTCGAGATGATCTCGGGCAGCACCGTGTAGGCGGTGGGATCGGTGAGTTTCAGGCGCTGCGCATAGAGTGCCGACGCGTCCGTGGTGTAGACATCGCAGCGGCCGGTATCGAACGCCTTGATGATGCCATCCGCCGAATCGATGACGACCGGCTCGTATTTCAGCTTGTTGGCGGTGAAATAGTCGGCGACGTTCTGCTCTGTCGTCGTGCCCTGTTCGGCGCAGATCGTCGCGCCGGAGAGTTTCAGGGCGCTGTCGACGCCGAGGTTCTTGCGCACCATGAAACCCTGGCCGTCATAATAGGCGGCGCCGACGAAATGGATGCCGAGGCCGCTGTCGCGCGACAGCGTCCAGGTCGACTGGCGCGACAGGAGGTCGACGGCTCCCGACTGCAGGGCGGTGAAGCGCTCCTTGGTCGAGAGCGGAACGTAATTGACCTTGTCGGCGTCGCCAAACACCGCGGCCGACACCGCGCGGCAGAAATCGATGTCGAAGCCGGTCCATTTCCCCTGGTCGTCAGGCGACGAGAAGCCGGCGACGCCCTGGCTGACGCCGCAATTGACAGCGCCCCGCTGCTTGATGATGTCGAGCGTATCCGCCTTCGCCGGCACGGCCATGGCGGCCGAGCCGAGCAAGAACGCAGTGATCAATGCTTTCATGGTTTCCTCCCTCTATGAGGCAAAGCCTCTCCTCCCGCCGGCGCTACGGCGCCGGAAGTTCACAAACCTGCTGTCTTCATGTTCTGTCCGCATGCCCAGGCATGCGGGCTTGCGCTACGCCCTTTCCGCCAGAACCGAGGCGAAGGTTTCATCGAGAACGCCGACCAGATGGTCCGCATTGGCTCGGCTGAAGATCATTGGTGGACGCATCTTGAGCACGTTGTCATGCGGGCCTTCGGTGCCGATCAGAACGCCGCGTGCCCTGACCCCGTCATTGATGCGGCGGGCAAGCGCGGTGGCCGGCGCCTTGGTCCTTCGGTCCTCGACCAGTTCGATACCGAGAAAAAGCCCCATGCCGCGCACATCGCCGATGATCTCGTAGCGCGCCTGCAATTGCCTGAACCGCGCGACGAGATAGTCGCCGATCTCGGCCGCGTTCTGCCGCAGGCCGTCCCGTTCGATGACATCGAGCACCGCAAGCCCCGCCGCGCAGGAGACAGGGTTGCCGCCGAACGTGTTGAAATACTCCATGCCATTGTTGAAGGAAGCGGCGACCTCTGACGTCGTCACCAGGGCAGCCATCGGGTGGCCATTGCCGATCGGCTTGCCCATGGTGACGATGTCAGGCGTGACGCCTTGGGTTTCGAAAGCCCACCAGTGGCTGCCGACCCGGCCGAAGCCGACCTGCACCTCGTCGGCGACGCAGATGCCGCCGGCCGCGCGCACCATCGCGTAGACTTCCCGCAGATAGCCTTGCGGCAGGAACACTTGGCCTGCGACGCTCGGGATCGATTCGGCGAGGAAAAGACCGGGCGCGCGGCCCTGTTTCGCCATATCAGCGATCTGCTCGGCGATGCTTTCGGCGAAGCGCTTCGCGTGCTCGGCCAGCGGCCACTCGTCCGGCGCGCGATAGCTGTCCGGGATGACCGCCTCGAACACATGTGCGGGCCGGCCCTTGCCGCCCTTGCGCTTGTATTTATAGGGGCTGAGATCGATCAGCTCCTGCGTGGTGCCATGATAGGCCCAGTCGAGCACGATCGCCTCGTTGCGGCCGGTGTGGTTGCGCGCCATGCGCAGCATCAGACTGTTGGCCTCGCTGCCGGAGCAGGCGAAGGAGGCGACCGACAGGCCGGCGGGCAGCGTCGCCGTCAGACGCTCGGCATAGGTGACGATGGCGTCGTGCAGATAGCGCGTGTTGGTGTTGAGTTTTGCTGCTTGTCTGGCGATCGCCTCGACCACGTCGGCATGGGCATGGCCGAGGTGGCAGACATTGTTGAAGCAGTCGAGATAGGCGCGGCCGCGATCGTCGATCAGCCACGCGCCTTCGCCGCGCACGAACTTGATCGGCTCGGAATAGGAGATGGATAGATTGGGCAGCAGCGACGCCTTGCGTGCGGCGACAATCTCGGGTCGGGTCCGGCCGGTTTGGTGGAAGATTTCCAGCGGTATACCGGCGAGTTCGGCGGCATCCGGAAACAGTTCTTTCCATACGGCGAGATAGCGCGACTCGCCGACACCAAGGATATCGCGGGCGGCGAGGCTGGCGTCGGTCGATATCTGGAAATGCAGATGCGGCGCCCAGCCGCCATTTTCTGTTGCCTTACCCATTTCGCCGACATGCGCACCCGCTTCGAGACGGTCACCGGCTTTCAGCCTTGTGCCCGCCTCATGCGCGAGATGCCCCCACAGGGTGACGAAAGCCGGGCAGCCCTCGGGCTCGTGGTGCAGGGCAACGAGGCAGCCATAGCCGAGCGGGTCCTCCTCGATCTCGACGCTCTTCACCGTCGCCGGGAGCGGCGTGTAGAGTTTCGTGCCGGCCGGCATGAACAGGTCGAGGCCAAGATGGTGGGCGCGGCGGGCGCCTTCGACGAAGCGGGACCGGAAGATGTCGCTGGTATAGACCGTGCGCTCCTCGCCCCACGGGCCGATGCCCAGCGCAATGCCATTCTCGGCGCAATATCTGTCCCACCACGCGGCCGCCTTGTCCGGTTCCCGCGCGGCCGAGGTCACCGTCATGGGATGGTGAGGATCACCGTAAGGCACGATCGCCTTGGCGAGTGTCGCCGGATGCCGGTCGAGTATCCCAGCCAGGTGCTTGCGGTTCGCGCTGATCCAGCGGGTCACGGCGCTCGCGCCTGGAGCGGCATCGAAGCCGCAGGCATGGCGCAGGATCGCCGTGGCAAAACGCCGGTTCATCGCACTCATACGCCGCAGCAGCCGCCAGGCCGGCGCCTCGCTGATGGCAAGGTATGGATTGTCGGCGGTCCGCTCCTTGCGCGCGGCCGAGAGCGTCACGGAGGTCACGAGCCGCATGGCGATAAGGTCGAAGAGAAGGTCCACCTCCTCCTCGCGCAACGGATATTCGGTGTGGAACCCGGCAACCAGACGGGCCGCGTCACCAATCGGATCCTCGGCATCGAGGATGGCATAGGCGCAGGCAACGGCGACCTCGGCGATCAGCACGCTGTACAAGGCGTCGCCGAAGTCGATCAATCCGGCGACGCGCTCCGGCTCTGCCGGATCGACCAGTACGTTCCAGTCGTTGGCGTCGTTGTGGATCACCTGCGCCCTCAATGCGGGCAACCGTGGCGCCACCTCGGCATCGAAGTGATCGAGAAACCCGGTCAGCAGGGCACGATCCCTTTCATCGTCGATGTGGTGCAGGCGCGCGCGCGCGGCACCCGCTTGACGGATGTCCCAGTCGAAAGAGCGCAGCGCGCCGGGATGGATGAACCCTTGCAGGGCATGGTCGAGCCGGCCAAGCGCGCCGCCGAGGCTTTCAAGCAGGCCTGGCGTGGACTGGCATTGGGCGAGCGGCTGGCCGGGAAGCCACGACACCAGGCGCAGGGCATGGTTTTCGCCGCCGGCGCCGGAGACATGGGCGAGCGGCGTACCTCGCACCGTTTTCCTGAGGCGTGGCACGGCGAGGCCATTCGCGTTCTTCGCGAGATGGTCGAGCAGCGCCGTCTGGAATTCGCTCTCACTGCCCGGCTCGCTGGCGTTGACGATCTTGAGGATCCAGAGCGACTTGTCACGGGCGATGAGCTTGAAATTCTGGTCGCGCTCGCTGTCGAGCGGCGTGACACTGCCGGCAAGGCCGAAATGCCCGGCGGCAAGCTCGACGGCTTCACTGGCTGAGAATTGCGGCGCTGGGTGGGAGACGTCGGTCATGCGGAATCCGGATTTGCTTTGATGCAAGCTTGGCATGGGCCTAAAAAACGGGCATCCGGCAAAGCGTCGGTTGCGCCGTCACAATGACTGCTTTGACCGGCACTTTAACGGAACCACTGGGAGCGTGGCGCAATGAGGGAACTGGACGCCAAGGACCGGGACATTCTCGGCATCCTGTCGAAGGAAGCCCGTATCCCGCTGAAGACACTTGCCGGGCGCATCGGCCTGTCGCGCAGCGCGACCAGCGAGCGGGTGGCTGTGCTGGAGAAGAGCGGCGTCATCCGCGGCTACCGGGCCGATATCGGCCAGATGGACAAGGGGATGGTCGTCGCCTTCCTGTTTGTGACGCTGGTGCGCACGCCATCGATCGGCATCCTCGATCAGCTGGCGCGTTTTCCCGAGGTGCGGCGGGTGTCATCGGTCAGCGGCCAGCTCGATCTCATCGTCGAGGTCGAAGTGCCGTCGATCGATCGGCTGAACACGCTACGCGACGCCATTGCCAGCCATGGAGGTGTCGAGGATCTCACAACAGCGATCGTTCTGCGCCGGGATATCGAACGCGCCGCTGGCTGAATGCCGCCTGCCGCATCGTCCGCATTGGCCCTGATTCCGGCGTCCCGCCCAGAAACGCCTATTTGGCGATCTCCAGCAGGGACGAAACAAGCAACTGGCGCTCCTTCTGCGAAAGGACGTCCGCATCGAAGAGGTTCATGCTGCGCAGCCCCTCAATGGCGATGAAGCAGACTAGCAGTGCCTTGAGGCTCGGCGTCTCTCCCTTCAGCCGTTCGAAAAGCTGCCGCTTGAACGATTTGATCGGCGCCAGGAAGTCGGGATCCTCGGCGATCGCCGAAAAAATCCACGACGCTGACGGCTGCGTATCCCCGCAATCATTGGCAGAGAGCCTGACATAGGCGGCAAGCGGGCTCTCGCCGCTGACGTCGCTTGTCCGGGCGGATTCCAGTGCCAGCTCGAACTCGCGCAGATACTCCTCGACCAGCCCTTGCATCAATTTCGCCTTGGTGGGGAAATTATACAACAGTCCGCCTTTCGACACCCCGGCACGGCTGGCGACTGCGTCCAGCGACAGGCTTCCAGGCCCGGTTTCTCGCGCGACATCGGCTGCCGCGGCGAGAATTTTCTCACGCGAATTCGGTCTTTGAGCTTTCATGGCGCCTCCCATCGCAAGCTTAGGCCCAATTGACAAGACCGTCCAGACGGTACAGTAAGTTCGCCATCATTTGAAATCGGGGCCGTCCATGAGTATGTGTCCCGCCACCCGTGCTTTTTGCCGGGATCGACTGAGGGGTCTTTCTTGTTCAAATATGTAATCCGCACACTCGTCATTGGCTTGATTTTGCTCGTGCTCGTGGTCGTGGTCGGCGGCATCGTCGGCTTCAACTTCTTTCGTGACAACGCCATCAAGCAGTACTTTGCCACGATGAAGCCGCCGGCGGCGACCGTGTCGACCACCATCGCCAAGCCATCGAGCTGGACGCCAGGCGTCGAGGCAATCGGCACGGCCAACGCCGTGCGCGGCGTCGAGCTCACGGTAGAGACCACCGGCATCGTCAAGGACATCCTCTTCCACGCCAACCAGAAGGTTGCGAGCAATGCGGTGCTCCTTCAGTTGGACGATGCCGTCGAGCGCGCGGATCTCGAAGCGACGAAGGCACAGGCGGCTCTCGACCAGACGTCGCTTACCCGCGCCATGGAACTGCAAAGGCGAGGCGTCGGCTCGGACGTGACGCTTGACACGGCGCGCGCAACAGCTTCGGCGTCCGCTTCGCAGGTGAACAAGCTGCAGGCTGTGCTCGACCAGAAGCAACTGACGGCGCCTTTCGCGGGCACGGTCGGCATTCCGAAGATCGATCTCGGCCAGTATCTGGCGCCCGGCACTTCTGTCGTGACGCTGCAGGATCTCGATACGATGCGGGTTGATTTCTCCGTCCCGGAACAGGATCTGCCGCGATTGAAGATCGGGCAAACGGTCAAGCTCGGCATCGGCGGTGCCGACATGCCCTATACCGGCACTATCCACGGCATCAACCCGAAGATCGATCCTTCAAGCCGCCTGGTGACGGTCAGGGCAGAGGTGGCCAACACCGAAGGCAAGCTGACGCCCGGGCAGTTCGTGCAGGTGCGCGTCGTACTGCCCGAAGAAACCAACGTGCTGGCTTTGCCACAGACGGCGCTGACATCAAGCCTCTACGGCGACTACATATTCGTGGTGCATCCGGCCAAGGCCGCGGAGGCGGCTCCCGCGGACAAGCCTGCCGATGCAGCGAAACCTGCGGCCGATCCTGCCAAGCCAGCGGACCCGGCGAAGCCAGCTGCCACGAAGCCTTCGGCTGACGCTTCCGCCAAGCCGGCGGATACTGCCTCGGCCGATCCGGCCAAACCCGCCGCCGACGGCGAGAAGCCGGCGCTCGTCCTGTCACAGGTGTTCGTAAAGCCCGGTCGTCGCAACGAGGGCATGGTGGAAATCCTGGAAGGCCTTGCGGCCGGCGACGAAGTCGTCACCGCCGGTCAGAACCGGCTTTTCAATGGCATGTCCGTTGCCGTCGACAACACGATCGATCCGACCAAGTCGGCGAATAAGCAGGCCAACCAGCAATGAGTTTTTCCGATATCTTCATCCGCCGCCCGGTCCTTTCGACCGTGCTTGCCTGTATGATCCTGCTGCTCGGATTCCAGGGCATCTTCAACCTGTCGATCCGGCAGTATCCGAAGGTCGACGAAACCGCGATCACCATCACGACGGCCTATCCCGGCGCCAGCGCCGACCTGATCCAGGGCTTCATTTCCGCCCCGATCGCGCGCGCCGTCGCCTCGACCGAAAACATCGACTACGTCACATCGTCGAGCCGTCCATCCTCCAGCACCGTGACGGTGCAGATGAAGCTCGGCTCCAATCCGGACGTCGCGCTCACCGAAGTGCTGTCCAAGGTCCAGGGCGTACGCGGCACCTTGCCGGATGCGGCAAAGGACCCCGTCATCGTCAAGGGCACCGGCCAGCAGTTCGCGATGATGTATATCTCGATGCAGAATCCGAACATGACGAAGGAGCAGCTGACCGAGTATATCGAACGCGTCATCCGGCCCCGTATGTCGACCGTCGAAGGCGTCGCCGACGTGCAGATCTTCGGCGCCCAGGAATACTCGATGCGGGTCTGGATTGATCCGATCAAGCTTGCCGCGCGCGGCGTAACGGCGTCGGAAGTGCTGGTAGCGATCAACAATTCCAACTTCCTCTCGGCGCCCGGCAACACCCAGAACGAGTATGTCGTGTCGTCGATCACCGTGCACTCGACGCTGCAGACGCCGGAAGCTTTCGCGGCACTTCCGCTGCGTTCGACGGACGGCAATGTGGTGCGGCTGCGCGACGTGGCGCGGGTGGAGCTTGCCGCCGCGAACACCGACACAAGGGTGAGCTTCAACGGCAAGCCCGGCACCTTCCTTGCCATCTTCCCGACACCGGCCGCCAACCCGCTGACCACGGCGGCGGCGCTCACCAAGCTCGTGCCGCAGATTCAGGAGACGCTGCCCAAGGGCATGACGATCGAGGTCGTCTACGACGCGACCGGGCAGATCAGCGCCTCGATCGACGAGGTGTTCAAGACCATCGCCGAGGCGGTGGCCATCGTTGTCGTCGTGATCCTGCTTTTCCTCGGCTCGTTCCGCTCGGTGCTGATGCCGATCGTGACCATCCCGCTGTCGCTGATCGGCGTCTGCTTCCTTCTGTTTGCGGTGGGGTATTCGATCAACCTGTTGTCCTTGCTGGCCATGGTGCTGGCGATCGGCCTCGTCGTCGACGACGCCATCGTGGTGGTGGAGAACATCCACCGCCACATGGAGGAAGACCACATGTCGCCGATGCAGGCGGCATTCAGCGGCATGCGCGAGATCGCCTCGGCCATCGTCGCCATGACGATGACGCTGGCCGCCGTGTTCGCGCCGCTCGCCTTTACCGGCGGCCTGACCGGCGCGCTGTTCCGCGAATTCGCGGTGACCCTCGCCGGCTCAGTGGTGCTGTCGGGTATCATCGCCATCACCATCACGCCGATGATGGCGGCCCGGCTGCTCAAGGCCGGGGAACCCGGCCGCTTCCAGCGCATTGTCGACGGCGTCTTCTCGCGGGTCGAACACGTCTATGAGAGGGCGGTCACCGGTTCGCTGAACTATCGCCCCGTGACGCTGATCATCGTGCTGGCGCTTGTCGGCGTGACAGGCTTCATGTTCACCAAGACATCAAGTGAACTGGCGCCGGAAGAGGATCAGGGCTTCCTGCTCTCGATTGTGACCGCGCCGCGCTATGCAACGTCGGATTACACCGAGACATACGTCGACCAGATTCTCGGTCTGGTGAAGGATATTCCGGAGACGCGGGCGCAGTTCTCGGCCGTCGCCTTCGGTGGCACGACAAACAGCGCCTTCGTCGGCTTTGCCTTCAAGGACTGGGCGGAGCGCAAGCGCAGTTCGAAGGAGCTGCAGGCCGACATCACGGCTCGTATCGCCAAGGTTGCCGGCGTCGAGGCCTTTGTCTTCGCGCCGCCGACATTGCCAGGATCCGGCGGCGGCCTGCCAATCTCGATGATCGTGCGCTCGACCGGCGATTCCTCCGAAGTGTACGAGGCGGCGGAGCAGATCAAGAACAAGGCGCAGGCTTCCGGCCGCTTCATCGTCGTGCAGAACTCGATGGCCTATGACGCGCCGCAGGTGACGGTGACCATCGACCGCGATCGTGCCGCGGCCCTCAACCTGCCCATTGCCGATATCGGCCGGACGTTGACCCTGCTCGTCGGCGGCGCGGAGGTGGCGCAGTTCGACCGAGACTCCAACAGCTACGACATCATTCCGCAGGTGCCCCAGGAGTTCCGCGACAATCCCGAGAAGCTCGGCCAATACTTCGTGCGCAGCGTGACGGGAGAGATGGTGCCGTTGTCGGCGGTGGTGAAGATTTCGACCAATGCGTCGCCTGCCGCCATCGAACAATTCAACCAGCTGAACTCGGCAACGATATCCGCGCTGCCGCTGCCAGGCGTCACCACCGGTGATGGTTTGAAGGCGCTGGAGGATATCGCCAGGGAAAGCCTGCCCGATACCTTCTTCATCGACTATTCCGGCCAGTCGCGGCAGGAAAAGGAGCAGGGCAACACGATCCTGATCGCCTTTGCCGCGGCGGTTGTCGTCATCTACCTGGTGCTGGCGGCACAGTTCGAAAGCTTCCGCGATCCACTGATCATCATGATGTCGGTGCCGCTGTCGATCTTCGGCGCCATCGTGCCGCTCAACCTGGGCCTGGGGACGCTCAACATCTATACCCAGGTCGGCTTGATCACGCTGATCGGCCTGATCACCAAGCACGGCATTCTACTGGTGGAGTTCGCCAACCAGCAGCGCGAGGCGCATGGCATGCGCAGGCGCGATGCGATCATCGCTTCGGCCAAGGTCCGCCTGCGGCCGATCCTGATGACGACGGCGGCGATGGCGCTGGGCGTCGTGCCGCTGATCGTCTCCAGTGGTGCGGGTGCGGCGGCACGCTATTCGATGGGCCTGGTGATCTTCACCGGCATCCTGGTGGGAACGATGTTCACCCTGTTCGTGGTGCCGATGTTCTACACCTTCATCGCCAGCAAGGACTTGCCACGGCACGCCGAGAAGCCGGATCCGAAACTGATGCCGGTGACGGCGGATTGATGAAGACAAGGAAAGGCCGGGGATTCCCGGCCTTTTTCTTCAGCGGCCGTGGCCGCCGTCAGGCTCTTCAACCGCTCACTTGACGATCAGGATGCTGGTGTTGGCCGGGCCAAAAGTCTCGACGAGCTGGTAGAAATCGGCGGCATTATCGGGATGCAGTCGGACGCAGCCATGCGAGGCCGGCTGGCCAAGGCGCTTGACCGCATAGGTCGCATGCACCGCATAGCCACCGCTGAAGAAGACGGAATGTGGCATCGGCGCATTGTCGTACTTCTTCGAGTACCACATCTCGTGCATGCTGGTCGGCTTGAAAGAGCCGGTCGGCGTGACATGCGCCCTATCACCGGTCGAGACCTTCCACGCGAAGGTCGGGCGCCCATCGACCGAGACTTCCATGATCTGCTGCGAGAGCGAGACAACTGCCACAACCTTGTTGGCAACCGCCACAACCCTGTTGGCGGCGTGGGCGGCACCACACTCGGCACCGACGAGAAGAGCCGCGCCCGCAAGAGTGGCGGCGGTGATGTTGATGAGCTTGGCGGAAATGATCGTCTGCAAGATGTCCCCTATCTGCCGGCACGACCGGCTCCAATTCAGTGGCCGGGTCTATCGCAACCTGGTGTTTCGGGACAATTTCGTATGAGTCGCTGTTTTGTTTCGAATGTGTTTCAAAATCCACTAAGGAAAAACAAACGAAACAGACCAGATCACTTGGCTGTGCCGGCTGCTTTTCAACCAAGTGCAACTGAAAATCTGATTTTATTCAAACGAAAGCGCGAATTTACCTGATATGAAAGAAATTTGCCAGATCACGAAACCAATTGGCAACAAAGCGATGATCCGGCGGCATGATGCGGATACACGCGCCCCGCAAATTTGGTCCAACGAAACAATTGGCTCCAAACCCATGAAATCGAACGAGATGTTCTGGCTTGCAGGGACAAGCATCATAGTGGCGGTCGTCGGTGGCGTCGGCATTGTAGGCGGCCATCCCGCGGAGTTGACACAAAGCGAGGTTTCGACGCTTCACGCCATTTTCTACATCGCCACGGTCTGGATCATATCCAGCCTGCGCATAACCCGGCTCAAGGCCCTCTGGCGGGTCGGCCTCGAGCTAATGGGAATGCGCGGCCCCTCCGGCAACTTGCTGCCGAGAGGACCGAAGGCCCGCGCCGCGACGGGGGGCTCCGCCAGCGGCGCGGGCGCTTCGGGGGTTACCCTGAAGCAGGCATCGGCCGGAGGACCGGAGTCGGTCTTCGATGAGCAGGATGCGTAGTCGGGTCGGGAGCCATGCCCCATGGGCGCATGGCTCCCAATGAACCGAGAGATGGCGCGCTAGAGGCGCCGGATTTTCGGGAAGGAATATTCAAAGAAGTCGTATCGACATGTGAATTTGAGGAGCCACTGCCATGAGAACGAGATTTGCCGCTTCAGTGCTTTCAGCGCTGCTCTATGCACAAGGCCTGCTGGGCTTTGCTGGCCTCGCCACCGTGCTCCTCAAGGATCGTGCCCATGCCGGCCAACTCGCTGTTGACAGCGACATGCCGGCGGGCCCTTCGCTTCTCGTGGTGCGCTGAGAACCCCGGGTGTGCGCCCTGCCGTCAATCGGCGAACTGTATCGGCGGATCGAACCGGTAACCGGCACCGCGTATCGTGGTGATGGTTTCAGTGTCGAGCTTGCGGCGCAGCCGCACGATGCGCGAGTCGATGGAGCGGTCGAAGGCGTCGGCATTTTCGGCCGGCGCGGCGGCGATGATGTCGTCGCGCGTCAGCACCTTGCGCGGGCTGGCGAGGAACAGCCTGAGCAGGGCCACCTGACCGGGCGAAAGCTGTTCTTCCGAGCCGGAACGATGCATGACCATGGCCGACCTGAGGTCGACAGTGGCATTCTCAAGCACGATCAATTCCCCGGCATTCCTGCCGCGTCGGTTAAGCAAGCCGCCAATGCGGGCCGCGAGTTCCCTGACATTGATCGGGCTCTCGACGACGTCGGCGGCCCCGAGTTCAAGCGCCAGCACCTTGTCGACAAGATCGGCCGGCCGGCAGATCAGGATGAAGTCCGGTCCGCCCTCGCCGCCATGACGCCTAAGCAGGTCGCGCCCCTCCGCCTGGCTAAGGCTGTCGCCGACAATGACGATATCGATGCCCCGCCCCGAAAGCAGGGATTCCGCCTCCCATGGCTGCCGTGCCTCACGCACATCATGGCCGCGCCGTTCAAGATGATCGGCAAGATCGGTCGCGACCACGTCGGCAACGCAAACAAGCGCAATGACAGAACGAGCAGCCATTTTCCTATCGTCCCCTTCGGCAACCGGATATGAGCGCTGGACATCATGTTTATACCCAATCTACTTTCCGCTGACAGCGGGGGCGAGAACATAGTGCGGGCGCGAATTATCATCGTCGAGGACGAGCCCGATCTGCGGGATGCGGTTGCTGAGTATCTCGGCGCCAACGGCTATGATGTGGCCACAGCGGAAAGCGCTGCCGCCGCACGAGCCATGCTTGAGAAGCAGTCCTTCCACCTTGCCGTCCTCGACATCGCCATGCCCGGCGAAGACGGCCTGTCGCTCGGCCGGTGGATGCGGTCGAAACTACCGATCGGCATCATCTATGCGACAGCCGCCGGAACGGCGCTTGACCGTATTGTCGGGCTGGAACTCGGCGCCGACGACTACATCGTCAAACCTTATGAATTGCGCGAAGTGCTGGCGAGGGTGCGCAGCGTCCTGCGCCGCGTTCCACAACCGGCCGCACCGCAAGCCAGCAAGGTCGAAGCCGCTACGGGCCGTCGCTTCATGGCCTTCGGCCCCTTCCAGGCCGACCTCGACGGCAGGCTTGTCACCGGCGCCAACGGCACGGTCATCGACATGGCCAAGAGCGAGTTCGACGTGCTGGAGGTTTTCCTGACGCGCGCCAACCGGCTGTTGACGCGCGCGGCGATTTCCGAGGCAATCGGCTTCATGGAGGATCCGGAATCCTCTCGCGCTGTCGACATCCGCATCATGCGGCTGCGAAAAAAGATAGAGGCCGACCCGGCCAATCCGAAATTCCTGCGCACGGTACGCGGCGAGGGCTATATCTTCTCGCTGCCGACCAGCGAAGGCAATTAGAGCAATTCCAGGAAAAGTGTGAAACGGTTTTCCGTCCGGAATTGCGCCAACAAAAGAAATGGGCGGTTCCGCGTTTCCGTGAAACGATGAACCGCTTAAGAGCATGATTCCGAAACCGGGGCTGGCTCGGAAAAGACCATACTCGGACGAAAGTGGATCGGCGCGAAACAACCGGGGCCGGAATGACGGCAGACCATGACCGCTGACTCAACACGCACGGACATGCATGGCGGCCGCCAAGGCGCGGCGATGGCTGCCGTTCGCGTCGTTCGCCGGCTCCGCGAAGCCGGTGACTGGCAACGCGAGATGGACACGATACTCGAGACGCTTTGCACGGCGCTGGACTGCCAGCGCGGCATCCTCTTCCGCCTGCGAGAACTGCCCGGCCAGGGATTTGCCCAATCGGTCGCCGCATACTGGATCGATTCCCGATTTGGCGGCGAGCTGGCTTCGCCAACGGTCATCATGCAATCCATCATCAATTCGGACCCGCTGCTGGAACGGTTGGCCGAGGACGAGCGGCAGGGCAAGGTGTTCGCCGGCCATACGCGCAATCTCGACGGCTTCCTGAGACGCGACTTCGAGAAGCAGAGCATCAAATCGTTCCTTTCGGTGTCTGTGTTCTCCCACGGTCATCTGTGGGGCACGCTCGCGGTCAATGACTGCGTCAACGAGCGTGAATGGACCGACGAGGAAGAGGCGACGTTGCACATCATCGCGCTGGCCATCGGCGACGCGATCGAGCGATCGCCCTCGGATGCCCATGCCAGCGAGGTCATCCGCCGCACCATGCTGCAGGCCTCGCTCGACGCCATCATCGTCATCGACGAGACCGGCTCGATCATCGAATTCAACCCGGCCGCCGAGAAGATGTTTGGTTACCAGCGTAGCGACATACTGGGCAAGGATCTGCTCGACACCGTCGTTCCCGCTTACTACCGCAAGGGCTATGTGTCGGGCGCCGAATACATGTCCGGGCGTGGCGCGCCGATGGTTGGCCAGCGGCTGGAGACCGTCACCCAGAATGCGGCCGGCGAGGTCTTTCCGATCGAACTGACCGCGACGGAGATGCGTGTTGCCGACCGCCGCCTGATCTTCGGCTCCATCCGCGACCTGCGTGACAAGTTGCGCGCCGAGGAAGAGATCAATCGCCAGCGCGAAAAACTGCATCAGAACGAGAAGATGGCGGCGATGGGCTCGCTGCTGGCCGGCGTATCGCACGAACTGAACAATCCGCTGGCCGTCGTGGTCGCCCAATCGACATTGCTGCACGAATTCGCCGCCGATCCGCAGACCAAGGTCCGCGCCGAGAAGGTGCGCGCCGCCGCCGAGCGTTGCGGCCGCATCGTCAAGAGCTTCCTCTCGATGGTCCGCCTCCATCCCACCGCGCAAGCCGAGACCGACCTCAACCAGGTGATCCGCGCCGCCCTCGAAGTCACCGCCTATGGCGCGCGATCAACCGGCATCATGATCGACACCGATTTTGCTCCTGGTCCGCTGCTGGCCATGGCCGACGCCGACCATGTGACCCAGGTGGCCGCCAACTTCCTCATCAACAGCCAGCATGCGCTGGCCGGCATTGCTGGCGACCGACTGATCAAGGTTCGTACGTTTCGCGGTGATCGGGGCAACCCTGGTTTCTCGGTCGAGGACAACGGCCCTGGCGTGCCGGAGGCGATACGTCCCCGCATCTTCGAATCCTATTTCACCACCAAGCCGGTCGGCGTCGGCACCGGCATCGGCTTGTCGATCTCGAAATCGATCATCGAACGGCACAATGGCAATGTCTGGTTCGAGGAAGTGCTGCCGAGAGGGGCGCGTTTCGTCGTCCAGTTGCCGGCGATTGCCGCCGGCATGGCCGCCATCGGCGACAGTCCAGCGCGATCCAGCGGGCTGCGCCACGCACTGATCATCGATGACGAGCCGGATGTCGCCGGCTCACTGTCCGACATCCTGGAACTAATGGGCATCAAATCGCGGATCGTGCCTCTCTGGGGCTCGGTCGCGGCGACCCTGAACGGCAACATGCCGCCCGACATCGTCTTTTCCGACCTGCGCATGCCCGGCACCAGCGGCATCGCCATCTATCGCGAACTGATGATTGAGCGACCGTTGCTGGCGCGACGTTTCGTTCTGGTCACCGGCGACCTTATCGGGGCCAAGGCCGAAATCGAAGCATTGCCGGCGCCACAGCGGCCACAGATACTGGAAAAGCCGTTCAGCACGCTCGATGTGCGCAGCGTGCTTTCGGCGATTGCCGAGCAGGCCGCGCAAGGCTGACAAGGTCCAAAAAAAGGCTCCCAACCGACGATGCGGTGGGAGCCGAATGGAGCGCCGGAGGGTAGCGCTCGGGGGAGTTCAAGGGGCGATCACGCAGCGGGGAGCCGGTCCGCGCATCACGTGTCAGAAAATATTGGGCGTATTCGTCAGCGGAGCGGCGTTGGCGATCATGCGAACAGCGCGGGCCCTATGCTTGCCGGACTGGTCGGCAATGACGCGCAGGCAGTCCGCCGTCTCGGCACCCCAGGCCTGTCCTTTGCAGGCGAATTCGATTTCCGGCATCGGCAGGCGCGCGGTCTTCGTCGTTGTCATCTCGCCCTCGACAACGTTCGCTGGCGGATTCCAGGAAGCGAAGGCCGGGCCTACTGTCGGTGCGAACAACATGCCGGCGAAGGTGGAAACGGCCAGCACCATGAACATTGCCATCGGATGATCGCTGGCGCGCTGGCGAAGCGCCAGTTTCGGACGCCGGTCGTTGCGCTCCGGGGCTTCAAGGCGGATATCGCGGCTGCCTGAGTTTTTGACCTTCGTTTTCATCGCCGTTCCCTTCGTATTTTTTTCTTTTTCTATAAAACGAATTTAATCGCACTTGGTAACGGGCGAATGATACGCAAGGGATGCCCGTGTAACAAAGCTGAAACAATTAATTCGGGCAAATTCGGGCAAAAGCGGTCATTGGCCGATGCATGGGCTTTTTCGTGAAGCTGTTTCATATGCGCGACCTGAATGTTGCTGAGATTTCGATAGCAGGCAGCAAAGCCCGAACCCGGCCGGCCAGACTATGAGCAACCTCACACTCCGGACTGGAGAGCCGTATTTTCCGTGCGAAAACGGGCGTGATTTTGCTGACATCAAGCGCCGATCCCCACGCGAGACGCTTGCTGACAGCCATGTTAAGGCTCGGAATTTCCGGGATTTTCTTCAGCCGTACGGGTCGAATGTCGGCTTCGGCGCCGAACGCAAGAAGCCCGATATTTCCACAAGCCATTGCATTTCAATGAAAAATATGATTCTATTGAACAAGCATTCAATAAAAAGAAGAGCCGCTTATGAACCCGCATCTCCGTGACGTGGCGATCCCCAATGATTGGGACAGGCGGGGCCTGCCGGGCTGGAGCTATCACTCCGACGCCCTTCTCGAACTCGAGAAAGAGCATGTCTTCCGCAATCACTGGCAGATCGTCGGCCACGTCTCCGACCTGCCGAATGCCGGCGATTACCTGACCATGGATGTGGTCGGCGAGCGCGCGCTGATCGTGCGCGGCAAGGACGGCGTCGTGCGCGGCTTCAACAACATGTGCCGCCATCGCGGCAGCCGCGTCGTCGCCGACAGCCAGGGCAATTGCAAGAATGCCCTGGTCTGCCCGTTCCACGGCTGGGTCTACAATCTCGACGGCACGCTGCGCGGCGCCGCACGCCCGCGCTCCTTCCCGGACCTCGACAAGACCGAGTTCGGCCTGATGCCGCTCGATCTCGAAATCTGGATGGGTTTTATCTTCATCCGCTTCCGCAATGGCGGCCCGCAGCCCTCGGTCGCCGAGCTACTGAAGCCGATCGAACCCGAGCTTGCACACTACAAGGCCGCCGACATGGTGCCGTCCTGGGGCATCTGGACCCAGAAGACCCCGGTCAACTGGAAGTCGGTGCGCGACGTCGACAATGAAGGCTACCATGTCGCCATGGCCCACCCCGCCCTACAGGATCTCTACGGCGCCACCTATTTCGACGAACCCTTCATCAATGGCGTCTCGCGCTCCTTCGCCACCTATAACCCGCATGCCGGCCGCCGCTGGAGCGTCAGGAACTACGTCAAGATCGCACCGGAGCCGACGCATCTGCCCGATCATCTGAAGAAGGCCTGGGTCTATTACGGCATCTTCCCGAATGCGGTGATCTCGGTGATGCCGGAATCGGTGCAGTTCTACCAAGAGTTCCCGCTGTCGACTGGCGAGACGTTGCTGCGCGGCGCCATCTACCGCTACCGCGACGAGAGCCGCGAACAGGCCGCCGCCCGCTATCTGTCGTTCCGCATCGACCGTGACACCATGTCTGAGGACGTGCAGCTTTCGGTATGGTCGAACGAATCCATGCTGTCCGAGGCCTTCGAGGGCTTTTACCTCTCCGATCTCGAATATGGCGTGCGCACCCACCACGACCATCTGCGTAAGATGCTGCCGGTGCTTGGCCTGGAAACGGCGCCCGAGGAAAAGGACATGGGGAATCTGAACGACGCGCTGAGATCGCGCTCGTAGGCGCGCCCACGTTGATAATTGGCGAACCTGTTAATGAGAGCGTCCCTCTCCCCGTCACTATACGGGGAGAGGATGCCGGCAGGCAGGTGAGGGGCAGCGCCAAGCTTGCGGGGATTGTCGCCTCTGACAGTCGACCGTATTGCGGACTCAGCCAACGCTGGCGCGGCCCCTCATCCGCCTGCCGGCACCTTCTCCCCGTAGAACGGGGAGAAGGGAGCTATCCCCGCCACACCCCTTCTTTCCTCAAATCATCCATCGTGCGTGAAATGCCTTCGCGCAGGATGCCGACCATGTCGTCGATCTGCTCGCGGGTGATGATCAGCGGCGGCGACATCACGCACATGTTGATCAGCGGCCGCACCAGCAGGCCGAGTTCATGGCAGTGCGCGTCGATGCGCTTGCCGACATCCTTGTCGAGCTGCAGCGGATCCTTGCTTTCGCGATCGGCGACGCATTCCACGCAGCCCATCAATCCCATGCCGCGCACTTCGCCGACCAGCGGCAGTTCCTCCAGCGTCTTCAGCTGCGCCTGGAAATAGGGCGCGACCTCCCGCGTATGCGCGAGCACGCTCTCTTCAAGGATGTCGAGGTTCCTGAGCGCTACCGCGCAGCCCACCGGATGGCTGGTATAGGTCAGCCCGTGACCGAACATCGCGTCCGGATGGTTCGACCGGCGCAGCTCCTCCAGCAGCCGCTCGGAGATGATGACGCCGCCCAGCGGGAAGTAGCCTGACGTGACGCCCTTGGCGAAGGTGATCATGTCCGGATCGATGCCGAACACATCGCCCGACGCAAAGACATGGCCGAGTCGGCCGAAGGCGGTCACCACCTCGTCGGAGACATAGAGGATGTCGTTCTCGCGGCAGATCTCGCGGATGCGCTTGAGGTAGCCGTCCGGCGGCACCACGACACCGCCCGACGCCTGCACCGGCTCGCCGACGAAGGCGCCGATCTTGTCGGCGCCGACGCGTGCGACCGTGCCGCGGAACTGGTCGACGAGGAAATCGGTGAAGACGGCAAGGCTCATCCCAGCCGGACGCCGGAACGGATCGGGCGAGGACAGCTTGACGACCAGATCGTCGGCGCCGTCCATCCAGTCGCGGTCGCGCGGCCTGCCGTTGAGCGAGGCCGACAGATAGGTCGAGCCGTGATAGGCGCCGCCCCGGCTCAGGATCAGCTTCTTCTCCGGCCGCCCCCGCACATTGTTGTAGAACTGCATGAAGCGCAGCGCCGTCTCGACGGCCGAGGAGCCGCCCGTGGTGTAGAAGACGTGACTGAGATCGCCCGGCGCATGGCCGGCGATGCGCATGGCCAGTTCCGCCGACGGCGCGTTCATCGTGTACCACGGCGTGTTGTAGGACAGCGCCATCGCCTGGTCGTACATCACCTCCGCGAGTTCCTCGCGGCGGTGGCCGATGTTGACGCACCACATGCCGGCTGGCCCGTCGATGAGCCGCTTGCCGGTGTTGTCGGTGATGTAGATGCCGTCGCCTTCGCCGATCAGCGCCCGCGCTTCGGCGCCAACAGAACCGGCATACGGCCAAGGCTGGATGAGATGGCGCTTGGCCAGTTCGATCGCATCGTCGCCGCCGTCAGCAGCCGTCTCGGTCGCTCTCAGGTCTCTTGCAGCCGCCATCTTCGCCTCCATGCCCTTTGACAAATTCCCATCAATACGAAGCTCGGTGCCGAGCTTGGAATGTCGGCTTTCTTCATTTCATTTTGAATGGTCGTTCAATCAATATCGCAGAATTAACGCTTGATTTCAATCGGCGGATGCGCGCATGATGAAAGAAAGCCGGCAAGCAAGGGGAACAAGCTGCCGGTGCAGCCAATGGGATGCCGCATGGCGGGACAGACCGAGCCAGCAACCGAGATCACACCCGGAGCCCTGCAATGACGGTGGCCGCGGAAGGGTCGCCTGCATTGTCGCGATCGCGGGCCAGACGAAATGCCCTTCTGCAATCCGAATCCGTCCAGGGCTTCGCCCTGATCAGCCCGACATTCCTCTATGCCCTGATCCTTCTGGTGCTGCCGATCCTGGTGGTCATCGCCCATTCCTTCTGGACGCAGCACTATCTGACGATCGACCGCACCTTCACCCTCGAAAACTATCGCATTGCGCTGACCGAGCCGATCTATCGCGACCTGCTCTGGCGCTCGCTCTACATCTCGCTGACGGTCAGCTTCTTCACCGTCATCCTCGCCTACCCGATCGCGTTCTTCATCTCGTTCCATGGCGGCCGCCACAAGGGCCTGTGGCTGTTCCTGATCACCATTCCCTTCTGGACCAGCTATCTGCTGCGGGTCATGTCGTGGAAGGTCATCCTCGGCTACAATGGCGTGCTGAATTCCGGCCTGATGGGCCTCGGCATCATCGACGAGCCATCGACGGCCCTGCTCTACAACACGTCGGCCGTCATCATCACGCTGACCCATGCCTGGGCGGCCTTCGCCATCCTGCCGATCTTCGTGTCACTGGAAAAGGTCGACCGCACCTTGATCGAGGCGGCCAAGGATCTCGGCGACGGGCCATTACGCTCCTTCCTGCGCGTGACATTGCCGCTGTCGGCGCCGGGCGTCATCTCGGCCATCCTGATCGTGATGATCCCGACGGTGGGCGACTACGTCACGCCGCGCCTCGTCGGCGGCAAGGACGGCGTCATGATCGCCAACGCCATCCAGGCGCAATTTGGCAAGGCCGCCAACTGGCCGCTGGGCGCCGCCCTGTCGGTCACCACCATGTTCATCGTCACGTTGATGGCGGGCGCCACCGTCTTCGTCATCCGTTCCGCGGCGAGGCTTGCCCGATGAAGGGGTTGCGGCGTTTCCTGCCCGGCAACAGCTGGCTGGCGGTCTATGCCCTGCTCTACGTTGCCTTCCTCTATCTGCCGATCATCTTCCTGCCGATCTTCTCGATCAACACCTCGGCGACGCCGAAATTCCCGCTCTCGGGCTTCACCCTGCAATGGTACGAGGACCTACCGAACACGCCGGCTCTGCTCGATGCGGCCTGGAACAGCCTGATCGTCGGCGTCTCGGCCGCGGTGCTCTCCACGACCCTTGGCATACTCGCCGCGCGCGCCATCACCCGCTATCGCTTCCCCGGCCGCCGTCCGATCAATGCGCTGATCATGGCGCCGCTGGTGCTGCCG
Organism: Mesorhizobium shangrilense; assembly: GCF_040537815.1. Classification (NCBI taxonomy): domain Bacteria; kingdom Pseudomonadati; phylum Pseudomonadota; class Alphaproteobacteria; order Hyphomicrobiales; family Phyllobacteriaceae; genus Mesorhizobium; species Mesorhizobium shangrilense. The sequence goes on along the minus strand of NZ_JBEWSZ010000005.1, from coordinate 55,152 downwards.
GAAGTGATCGTCGCCATTTCCATGCTGCTGGTGATGCTGCAGCTGGGCCTCAGCCTGTCGCTGTTCACCGTCGTGCTCGGCCATATACTCGTCTGCATACCCTATTCGATGACCGTGCTGATCTCCGGCTTCGAGGGGTTCGACCGCAGCCTGGAGGAGGCATCGGCCGATCTCGGCGAAAGCGCCTTCGGCACCTTCCGGCGGGTGACCCTGCCCATGGTGGCGCCGGCGATCATTTCCAGCCTGCTGGTCTCCTTCACCATCTCGCTCGACGAGTTCATCATCGCCTTCTTCCTCACCGGAACCGAGGCGACGCTGCCGGTCTATATCTGGGGCCAGTTGCGTTTCGCCTCGAAGCTGCCCGGCGTTCTGGCGCTGGGCACGCTGTTGCTGATTGCCTCTTTCCTGCTGATGACCATTGCCGAAATCCTGCGCCGCCGCGCGGCCAGACGCACCCAGAACGAGGGAGGCCTCTATGCCTGAGCGGCCCGAAGCCGAGCGATCCCGCCAGACGGAACGATCGATGATCGAGATCCGCAACGTCACCCGCAGCTACGGGGCGTTCAAGGCGCTGGACGATGCCTCGCTGACCATCCGGGAGGGCGAGTTCTTCTCGCTGCTCGGTCCATCGGGCTGCGGCAAGACCACGCTGCTGCGCATGATCGCCGGCTTCGACAATCCCACAAGCGGCTCGATCGCCGTCGACGGACAGCCCATGGAAGGTATCCCGGCCAACCGCCGGCCCTCCAACATGGTGTTCCAGAGCTACGCGATCTTTCCGCATCTCAATGTCGAGCAGAATGTCGCCTACGGGTTGAAGCGGCTGAAGCTTGGCGAGACGGAAGAAAAGCGGCGTGTCGCCGAGGCGCTGGCGCAGGTGTCGCTGGTCGGGCTCGGCAAGCGCCGCGCAACGGAGCTTTCCGGCGGCCAGCGGCAGCGCGTGGCGCTGGCGCGAGCGCTGGTCATGCGGCCGAAAGTGCTGTTGCTCGACGAGCCGCTGTCGGCGCTCGACAAGAAGTTGCGCGAGCAGATGCAGATCGAATTGCGCCGCCTGCAGCAGGCGGTGGGCATCACCTTCATCCTGGTCACCCACGACCAGTATGAGGCATTGGCGATGTCCGACCGCATCGCCGTCATGTTCGGCGGCAAGATCGCGCAGGTCGCCTCGCCCAAGGAAATCTATCAGCGGCCGGTCAACCGGCAGGTCGCCGACTTCCTCGGCGGCATGAACTTCGTCAAGGCCGAGATCGTCGAGGAGAATGGCGCCTCGATCGTCGTCGACACGCTGGGCTTCGGCCGCGTGAAGACCGACAAGCCCAAGGCCTTTGTCCGCAATGGTAGTGCCGCGACGCTCGGCATCCGGCCCGAACGCCTGCGTGTCCTGTGGGACAATGCGACAGCCAAGTTCGAGGTCGCTGGCAAGGTGGTCGAGCGCCACTATTTCGGCGAGATCACCCATCTGATCGTCGAGATACCCGGCCTGGAAAAGCCGCTGTCGGTCACCGAGACCAATGATTTCGGCGCCGACGACATTCCGGTGGGCACGTCTATCCGCCTTGCCTACGACCCGGAAGCGCTGGTGGCGATGGCCGACTGAAGGCCCGGGATGACCTTTCGCGCCGCGATCCGCCCCGCCACGATCGCGCCCTCGATATAGCCGGGAAATGACGGTGACAGTTCCGACGCGGCGAAATACACCGGCGACGCACCGGCCAGGATGTCCCGTTCGGCGTTGGTGGCCGTCACATCGACAATGAGATCGCTATAGGCGCCGCCGCTCCAACGATCGTTCGTCCAGTCACGGTAGCTGATGTCGAGCACGGCTGCCGCCTCGGCGCCGAGCGCGGCCTCCAGTTTTGCCGTCAACTGCGAACGCAATGCCGCATCGCTGAGCTCACGCCAGCGCAAGGCGAGCGGCCCGCCAATGAAGACAACGAGCGCCGCATGATCGTCATCCTTGCCGGCGTCGCAGGCAAACAACCCCGGCAGGTCGCGCCACATCACCATGCCGCTCAAGCCACGGTCGCGCCAGAAAGCCCTGGCGTAGCGCACCAGCACCTTGATCACCGTGCCGCTTTGCCAGGCGCCCAGCGCCTTCGACAGTCCGACCGGCAGCGGCGGCGAATGCTCGATCCTCGACGCCATCACCGGCGGCACGGCGACAAGCACCGCGCGCGCCTCGATCGAACACGTCGCGGTGACGACCCGTACCCCATCTTGCTGGCGTTCGATGCGCGTGACGGGCATGCCAAGGCGCAGTCGGTCACCGAGATCACCCGCCAGGTCATCCGCCAGCGAATGCATGGTCTCGCCCACGAAATACTGAAGCTCCGTCACTTCGTTGGTGATGCGGCGATCATTGTCGATGAGGTGCCAGAGCGGCACCTTTTCCAGCGCCTGGCACCACAGCCCTTCGATCATCGACCGGAAGGCCGCCTTGACGTCGCGCGGATCGCTCTGACGCTCCAGCCAGTCGGCGACTGTCAGGCCGGCAATAGCCGGATCGTCTGGAGAAATCCGGCTCATGCGCTCGCGGATCGCCATCGATGCGGCATAGGTCCGTTCGGCTTCCGCCTCGCTCATCGGCGGTTGCGCGATGAATTCCCCGTCGACATGGGTCTCGACCAGTGTTCTGCCGCGCGCGCCCACCAGTGCCATCAGTTCCGGCATGTCCTGGCACAGGAACTGCCCGCCGCTGTCGACGCGCTCGCCAAGGCCATTCTGCTTGGCTTCGACCCGCCCGCCGACGCGGTCGCGCGCCTCGAGCAGGACAAAATCGACGCCGGCCTTCTTCAGCTCATGCGCCGCCGACAGCCCGCTGAAGCCCGCGCCGACAATGACGACTTCCGTTCGCTGGTTGCTCAATAGCCCGCCTTGATCTTCTCGAATTCGTCGACCATGCGCTTCTTCAGCTCCGGCGCGACCGGTTGCTGGAAAAGCGTCTTGTCGAGGAACTTGCCGAGATCGTCATAGCCGCGATCGGCCAGCACCTTGTGGTCGATATCAGCCATCCCGGCGCCATTGCCATGCCCATAGCCAAATGTCGTGACCATGTATTTCGACACATCGGGAGCATTGACGGCATTCAGGAAATCATAGGCCTGGCCGAGCTTGCCGGGCGCGTCCTTCAAGAGAACATAACCGCACACCCAGGTCGACATCCCCTCCTTGGTGTCGCGGTTCATGGCGATCGGAACGCCCTGCTGGGTCATCGCGATCAGCGTTTGACCCCACCCCCAGGCGAGGTCGACCTCATTGCCGGAAAAGGCCTGGTCGATGTCGGTCGAGTCGGTCCAGTACAGACGGATGTTCTTGTGCACCTGGCGCAGGAAATCGGAGGCGTCCTTGAATTGCTGATCGGTCATTTTGGTCCAGTCCTTGAGGCCGATGACCAGGCTTGCCAGCGCATAGGCGTCGTCGACATTGTCGCCAATGGTGACGCGGCCCTTGAATTTCGGATCGGCGAAGATGCGCAGCGACTGCGCCTCCTGCGGTGTCACATGATCGGTCCGGTAGAGCAGTGCGGTATTGCCCCAGTCAAAAGGCATGAACCACGCCTTGCCGTCCTCGGTCGTGGCGAGATTCTTCATCGCCATGATGCCGGGATTGAGATCTTTCCACCCTGATATCTTCGACGTGTCCAGCGGTTGCAGCATGCCAGCGTCGCGCCACTTGCCCACGCTTTGCGAACAGGGGTGGGCTATATCAGCCTTGAAGCCGGCCCGCATCTTCTCGAAGGCCTCGTCCTCGTCGCCGAAGAAGGCGAAGGTCGGCTCGGCGCCGTTCTTGGCGGTGTAGGCGGCGTGGAGCAGCGGATCCTCGTATCCCGACCAGTCGAACACGACGAGATCGCCACCACCCTCCGCGAAGGCGATGACTGCGCCGGCGCCAATCGTGCAGGCGGCGGCAAGGACAAGACGGCGAAACATGGAATTCATGGCGCGAAACTCCCCCTTCGCGAGAACATCAGGGCGAGGTTAGGAGAATTCTGCAACTTTGGCGAGCCCGCCCGCCGGCCGTTTGAGGCAGGCGGGCGGGCGAACTGCAATGGTTCAATAGCCGGCTTTGATCTTCTCGAATTCAGCGATCATCTTGAGCTTCAGATCCGACGACAGCGGCGCCTGGAACAGCGTCTTGTCGACGAATTTCTCCACGTCGTCATAGCCCTTGCCCTTGAGCACTGCCGGGTCGACGCCGGCCATGCCCTTGGCATTGGCCTGGCCGTAACCCCAGTCCTTGACCAGCACATTGGCGACGGCCGGATCGTTGACCGCGTTCAGGTAGTCATAGGCTTTGTCGACATTCCCCGGCGCATCCTTGAACAGCACATAGCCGCAAACCCAGGTCGAAATGCCTTCATTGGTGTCGCGCTTCGCCTTGATCGGCGAGCCGGCGAGCGCCGACTGCACGGCGGCATCGTTCCAGGCCCAGGCGAGATCGACCTCGCCGCCGGTAAAGGCCTGCACGATCTCGGTGTTGTCAGTCCAGTAGAGCCGGACGTTCTTGTGCACCTGACGCAGGAAGTCGGACGCCTGCTTGAACTGGTCGTCCGTCATCTTGGTCCAGTCCTTCAGGCCAATGGCTAGGCTGGCCAGCGCATAGGCATCGTCGACATTGTCGCCGATGGAAACGCGACCCTTGAACTTCGGATCGGCAAAGGCCTTCAGCGACTGGATGTCCTTCTCATCGACCTTGTCGGAATTGTAGGTGACCAGGGTGTTGCCCCAGTCCCAAGGCATGAACCAGGCCTTGCCGTCATCCGTCGTGGCGAGATTCTTCATCGCCATGATGCCGGGATTGAGGTCCTTCCAGCCAGTGATCTTCGAGGTGTCGAGCGGCTGCAGCAGGCCGGCCTCGCGCCATTTCACCACGCTCTGCGAGCAGGGATGGCCAAGATCGGCCTTGAAGCCGGAACGGACTTTCTCGAACGCCTCGTCCTCGTCGCCGAAGAAGGCGAAGGTTGGCGAGTCGCCATGCTTCTTGACGTAATCGGGATGGAAACCGGGCGCCTCATAGCCCGACCAGTCGAACACGATCAGATCCTTGTCCGCGGCAATCGCAAGCGCGGCCGCCGAGGCCGCCAGTGTTGCGGCAAGGCCAAGGGTGAGTGCCAAGCGTCGAGTCATTGTCTTCATTGCTGTTCCATCCTCTTGATTTTTTTGGGTTATGTTACGTCGTTCCACCGCCGACGGCGGTCGTTGGCGCAAAGTGCCTGGGAAACGCCGCCGCCAGGAATTCGTTTGCCGCCTGCAGCGCGGTCTCGCGGGTGGTGTCCTCGGTTCCCATCATCAACCGCAGCCACAACCCCTCCAGCATGGCGCTGAGCGCCAGCGCCATGACCTGCGGCTCGAAGGCGTAGCCGCCGCTTTGTTTCAGCGTCGCGCAAAGGTCGATGTAGATGTTCTGGTAGACGGCATCGCGTGCACTGCTCAGCGCCTGATAGGTCGGCCGCGATTTCGCCTCGCCCCAGAAAGCGCACCACGCCGCGAGCTTGCGCTTGTTGCAGATCGAGCGATCGAAATCGGCAGCGACCAGCGCCTGGAGCTGCCGTGCGGGATCATCGCCTGCCTTCTGCAGCGCGTTGCGCCAGTGCGTCGAATACTCGTCGTACATATGCTGCAAGGTCGCGATAAGCAGCTTTTCCTTGCTCTCGAAGTGGAAGTTGACGATGCCGCGCGACAGGCCGGCTCCGTCGGCGACATCGGCCATCGTGGTCTCCGAATAGCCGCGCTTGGCCAGCGAATCGATTGTCGCCTCGATCAGCTGAAGCTGCCTGACTTCCTTCGACGCCTTGCGGCCGCGTTTCTCCTGCTCATTGCTCCTGGCGTCCGGGGACCGCTCTTCGCGCGCTGCAGCTTTCATTGATACCGTCATGCTCCACATCGCCGGCTATCCCGCCGGCTTCCATGCGCGAAGATGAGCCGGACGGTGCTCACCACTGTCAAGAACCTTCTGCATCGCTTCCCAGGTTCGTATGTTCTTGTCGACATAGGCCGCGCCAACCGCCACTGCGATGGTCGGGTAGAGCGGGCCTTTCAGCCTCTCCAACTCCCCGCGCGCGACTTCCCGGTACCAGGGATTGCGGTCGCGGATGGTGACATCGGCAAAACCCGCCCGGCGCATTGCCTGCGCATAACGCTCGGGCGACGCCATCGCGAAGGAAAGGCCCTCGGCCGCGAAATAGGCCTTCATGTCCGGTGATGGCTCGCCGTCATGCGAAATCATCCAGTTCGAGGCCGCGAAGGCGCCACCCGGTCTCAGCACGCGGAAGATTTCGGCGAACAAGGCGTCCTTGTCCGACACATGCACCAGCGCATCCTTGGAGAAGACGACATCGAAAGAGCCATCGGCAAAAGGCAGCGGCCCGGGGGCCGCATGAACGAAGCGCACGCGCCCGCCCAGCCCGTGCTCCACCGCCCGCTGTTTGGCTGCCGCTATCACCGGTCGCTCGACATCGAAGCCGGTGGCGTGCGCGGCGCCATGGCGCTCGACCAGGTGCAGGGCGATGCCGCCTGAGCCGCAGCCTATGTCGAGGACCGTCTTCTCCCGTAGCGAAAGGCCTTCGAGGACCCTGTCGACCTCATCTGGCCCGCCCGGCGACAGATACCCTTCGCCCCACAGCGCCTCCAGGAAGCGGATGGCGGTGTCGTCATACTCAGGCGCGGCGTCAGCCGTTTCGATCATCAGACCTTGGTCCCAAGCGTCGAATGCCCAGTGTCGAGTGCTGGCAAAGCGTAGCGCATGAACGGGAAAACGCAATACCATTTGTTGAACATTCATTCAAAATGGCTGGACAGAATATCGACCGCCGTGCCAGATTTCGCGCATTCGGGGAACGGATCACGCGAGAAAGCGTCGGTCACAATGAAGACTGGGCCAGCATGAAAGCTTGGGATGCGATCATCATCGGCGGCGGACACAACGGCCTGGTCAATGCCTGCTACCTGCAGCGCGCTGGCCTCGATGTCCTGGTCGTCGAAAAGAACGATTGGGTCGGCGGTGCCGCCACCAGCCGCGAACTGACGCCGGGCTTCCTCTATTCCAACTGCTCCTATGTGTGCTCGCTGTTCCGGCCCGAGATCATGCGCGACCTCGAACTGCCGCGCTTCGGCCTGCAGGTGATCTCCTATGAGGGCGGCGCGGTGTTCACGCGCGACGGCGACTACCTTGCCAACTACCGCGACCATGATGCCCATCGACGCGAATTCGCTCGGTTCTCGAAACACGACGCCGAAGCCTATGACCGCTACGCCCGTGACGTGACGCGGCAATGCCGCTTCATCCAGCCACTGCTGATGCGCACCGCACCAGATCCTACCAGCCTTAGGCCACGCGATCTCGGCGAGCTTCTCTATCTCGGCAAGAAGTTCGCCGGCCTGTCGGCCGAAGAGATGGCGCTGACCCTGCGCTTCTGGACCATGTCGATCTCGGAATTCCTCGACGAATATTTCGAGACCGATGTCATCAAGGCCAATTTCGCTTTGTCAGGCATCATCGGTACCGCGCTCGGACCGATGTCGCCGGGCACAGCTTACGTACTGCTGCACCACTATATGGGCGAGGTCGACGGCTCGGTTGGGGCCTGGGGCTATGCGCGTGGCGGCATGGGTGCGGTCACCAAGGCGCTTGCCGCCTCGTTCAAGGCCTCCGGCGGCACCATCCGCACCGGCGCCGAGGTCGACCATGTGCTGGTGAGCCGCGGCAAGGCCAAGGGCGTGGTGCTGGCGGGCGGCGAGGAGGTTTACGGCAAGCTCGTCGTCTCCAACGCCGACGTGAAGCGCACCTTCCTGAAGTTGGTCGAGGAGAAGGAATTGCCCGACATCTTCCTGCGCCGGGTCAGGAATTTCAAGATTCGCGGCTCCTCCGGCAAGGTCAACATCGCGCTGGATTCGCTGCCGGAATTTCCGGCACTGCCGAAGGATTCTCCGGTTTATCGCGGCGACATGCATTTCACCGATTCGATGGAGCGCATGGAACGCGCCTATGACGACTGGAAGGCCGGGCGCTGGTCGGCAGACCCATTCCTCGACATGGTCATCCCCACGACACTCGACCCGACCATGGCGCCGCCTGGAAAACATTTCATGAGCTGCTTCGTGCAGTATGCGCCGCCCAAGATTGATGGCCGCGACTGGACCGATGCCGACCGCGACGGCTTTGCCGAAAGCGTGATTTCGCAGATCGCCGACTATTCGCCCGGCTTCCGCGACCGCATCGTCCACATGGAAGTGCGCACGCCCCGCGAGATCGAGGCCGAAGTCGGCCTCACCGAAGGCAACATCTTTCAGGGCGAACTGACCTTCGACCAGCTTCTGTTCAACCGGCCGGTGCCGGGCTACGCGCAATACCGCTCGCCGGTTGGCGGGCTGTACATGTGTGGCTCCTCGACCCATCCCGGCGGCGGCGTCATGGGTGCCCCCGGCCGCAATGCCGCGGCCGAAATCCTGCGCGACCTCGCCAAGTCCACCTCGCATATGAGCCCGGCCCATGACGTCATTTGACGCGATCATCATAGGCGGCGGCCACAATGGCCTTGTCGCCGCCGCCACGCTGGCGAAAGCCGGACGCAAGGTGCTGGTGCTGGAGGCCGCGGGCGAAGTCGGCGGTGCCGCGCGCACCGAGGAATTCGCCCCTGGGTTCCGCACTTCTTCGATCGCTCATGTGCTGAATCGTCTGCACCCCGACGTGGTGAAGTCGCTGGAGCTGGAAAAGCATGGGCTGATCGTTGCGCGCGGGGATTTCGTGCCATCCCTGGCCCTGTCGAAGGACGGCCCGCCGCTCATCCTGCATGGCGCCTATGGCGAGGTGCTGACCGGCGGCAGCTCGGCAGAGCAATCCGCGTGGAAGGAACTGCGCGCGCAGCTGTTGCGGTATGCCGGTATCCTGAAACCATTCCTGGCGCGCCGGCCGCCCGATCTCGACGGCATGTCGTTGCTTGAAACCGCCGCTCTCGGCCAGAGCGCATTGGCGCTGAAGAAGCTCGGCAAGGAGGACATGCGCGATTTCCTGCGTGTGCTGCTGATGAATGTCGCCGACCTGCTCGACGAACAGCTCGAGGATGACCGGCTGAAGGGACTGCTTGCCTTCGACGCCACGCTTGGCAGCCATCTCGGCCCGAGGTCGCCGACCTCGCTGCTCGGCCTCTACTACCGGCTGGCGGGAGAGACAGGCGGTGCCGCCGGCGCGCAAATCGTGCCGAAAGGCGGCATGGGCGCGGTCGTATCAGCCATTCGCGCCGCCGCCGAGAATGCCGGCGTGACGATCCGCACCGGGACACCAGTTGCGAAGATCATAGTCGAAAAAGGCCGCGCCGTTGGTGTCACGCTCGACAATGGCGAAATACTGCCAGCCAGGACGATCGTCTCCGCCATCAATCCGGCAACGACCTTCCTTGACCTCGTCGGCTCGCGCGAGATCGACACCGGTTTTGTCCGCAAGGTGAAGAACATCCGCACGAAGGGCGATGCGGCCAAGCTCAACCTGGCGCTTGACCGGCCGCCGCAATTCACCGGCGTCGACGCCGCCGATCACAAGGGCCGTCTGGTCATCGCGCCATCGCCCGATCATGTCGAGCGCGCCTTCAATCCGTCGAAATACGGCGAGTTCTCCACCGAGCCGGTGATGGAGATCACCCTGCCCAGCCTTGCCGACCCGACGCTCGCACCCAGTGGCGCCTGTGTTTTGTCGGCGGTGGTGCAGTATGCGCCTTACGCACTGAAAGAAGGTTGGGATGCCGGCAAGCCGAAATTCCTGCGGGCGATCATGGCTCAGCTGGAGGCTTATGCTCCCGGCATCGGCAAAAGTGTCGTCCATGCCGAGCTTTTGACGCCGGCCGATATCGAGGCGCGCTATCGCATGCCGGGCGGCCATTGGCACCATGGCGAATTGCAAGCCGACCAGATGCTGATGTCGCGGCCCGTGTCCGGCTGGTCGGGCTACGACACGCCGGTCGACGGGCTGTTCCTCGCCGGCGCCGGTTCGCATCCTGGTGGCGGAATCTCCGGCGCTCCCGGCCTTAACGCCGCGCGGCGCATCATTGCGATGAAGGGCTAAGGAATGGCGTGGACAACCATAAAGAACCCCGTCGCTGAGACCACTGCCCCGGCCGTCTCCGCCCGCACTACCGCCCAGGGCCATTTTCGTACATTGCGCCAGGGCACCCCCTTCCAGCCGCGCATCGACGCGCTGGCCAAAACCCAGGACTGGTACAACTGGGCCGGCTACCGCGCGCCGCATTCGCTGTGGGACGAGGAACTCGAATACTTCGCCATCCGCAGCCAGGCCGCCCTGTTCGACATCTCGCCGATGACGAAATACCGCATAGAGGGCAAGGACGCCGAGGCCTTCCTCAACCGCGTCACGCTGCGCGATGTCACCAAGCTCAAGCCCGGCCGCGTTCACTACACCGCCTGGTGCGACGACGCCGGTTTTGTGCTCGACGACGGCACCTTGTTCCGCCTGTCGCCGACACGTTTCCGGCTCTGCTCGCAGGAGCGGCATCTGCCCTGGCTGCTCGACAGCGCCATCGGTTTCGACGTGACGGTCGAGGAAGAGACCGAGGCCGTTGCCGGCCTTGCCTTGCAGGGGCCGACCTCCTTCGCCGTTTTGCGCGATGCCGGGTTCGACGGCGTTGAGAAGCTGAAAGTCTTCGACCTCGCCGATTTCCCGCATGATGACGGCCCCCAGGGAAACAGCCAAGTCACCATCTCGCGCACCGGCTTCACCGGCGATCTCGGCTACGAACTGTTCGTCCAGGCCGACAAGGCGCTCAGCCTCTGGGACCGGCTGATGACAGCGGGCGAACTGCGCGGCATCCGCGCCATCGGCTATACGGCGCTCAACCGCGCCCGGCTCGAGGCCGGGCTGATCGTCGCCAATGCGGATTTCACCACCGCCGAGCATGCCGTACGCGCCGACCGACTGCGCAGGCCCGACGAGATCGGGCTCGGCTTCATGATCGACCTTGAAAAGGGGCACTTCAACGGCCGCCGCGCCATCCTTGAAGCACGGGCGAAACGCAAGCTGCGCCATGTGCTGGTCGGGCTGGAGATCGAGGGCAACATCCCGGCCGAACACGCCATCGTCTACTACAAGAAGAGCCAGGAGGTCGGGCTGGTCAGCGCCGCCATGTGGTCGCCGATGGCCAAGCGCAACGTCGCCATCGCCTCGCTCGAGCGGCCATTCGGTGATACGATGGTCGAGGACCTGTGGGTCGAGATCTACGCCATGCGCGAGTTGCAGTACCAGAAGCTGATGAAGCGGGCCAAGGTGGTGGCGCGGCCGTTCATCAAGCTCGATCGCCGCACCGCCAATCCGCCGGCCGATTTCTGACCATGGCGGACGAGACCGACAAGCCGCAGGACGATGGGGAAGCCGCCGAGCAGTGGGAACTGGTCAACACGCCGCTCGGTGAAAAATGGTCGGGCCGCACGCGCTATGCCGCGGCCATGTTCTTCTACAAGCGTGACGAGATGAGCGCCGAGACTCTGGAAGTCTACCGCATCTGCGCCCGGCTCGATTCGGAAGACCCGCTGCCGATCATCCGTGATCGCGGCGTCGGCAAGGATTGGCTGAAGCGCATCGGTTTCGAATAGCGCTTGCGCGCTATCCAATCGTCCTTTCCAGCATGCTCAGCCAGTTGCGGTAGGCGATCTTCTCGATCAGCGCGTGCCCAAAACCACGCGCCGCAAACGCATCGAGCAGCTTCGGCAGGCCGGCGACATCGCCGATGACCGCGGGGATCATGGCGCCGTCGAAATCCGAGCCCAGGCCGACGCCGTCTTCACCCAGCGCCTGCAGCAGGGAATCGACATGGCGCACCATGATGTCGAGGCTGGTGTCTGAATTCATCCTGCCGTCTTCGCGCAGGAAGCCCGTGGCGAAGTTCAGCCCGACCATGCCGCCGGACTCGCGGATAGCGCCAAGCTGCCATTCGGTGAGATTGCGGGAATGGCCGCAGATCGCATGCACATTGGAATGGGTGGCGACCAGTGGTGCGTCGCTGATGGCAGCGACATCGCGAAAACCCTTCTCGTTGAGATGCGAGAGGTCGATCATGATCTTCAACTGGTTACACGCCTTGACCAGCACCTTGCCGGCATCGGTCAGGCCGGGCCCGGTGTCGGGCGAAGACGGAAAGCGGAACGGCACGCCATGACCGAAGGCGTTCGGGCGGCTCCAGACGATGCCGAGCGAGCGCAGGCCCGCGGCATGCAGCACGTCGAGCATGGTGAGCTCGGGATCGATCGCCTCGACCCCTTCGATATGGAACACTGCCGCGATCGAGCCTTGCGCCATGGCGTTGCGCACATCGCCAGCGCTTCGGCAGACGGTGAGCGCCCCGGCCCGCTCCAGCCGGAACAGGATCGAGGCCATCGCGATGGTCGAGTTGAGCGCATCGGCGCGCGGAACTTCCGGCGGCAAGGGCTCGGTATCGCTCGGCGCCAAGGGAACAGCGCGCCTTGCCTTTTCCACGGGCGGCGGAAAGATCGCGAACATGCCGCCGGCAAATCCACCCTTCCTCGCGCGCGGCAGGTCGATATGGCCGCCCTGCGTTTCCTCGATGAACAGCCCTTCGACGTTCGTGTCCTTCGAATTGTAGAGCCGGAGCAGCGTGTCGTTGTGGCCGTCAAAGACGGGAACGAGGTCGGGTTCGGTCATGAGGGGATCATTCGGTTCGATTTGTCGGCGACTGCCTGCGATATATCATACCTACTTAGGCAAGATGGACCGCCCGCGCAAATGCCAGATCCATATTGCCGTTATGACCAGTCATATCATCAGCATTTTTGCCGCCGACAAATCTTCCGCGACCTCACTGTTTCAGCACGTCCGCCCATTCCGGATGGCGGCGAAACTGGGCGTTGGCGAAGGGGCAGAGCGGAATGATCTTCTTGCCCGCTGCCCGCGCATCCTCGACGGCGCGGGTGACGAGGCGAAGCCCCGCCCCCTGGCCGCGAAACACGTCGGGCACCTCGGTGTGGTCGATGATGATCTGGTGTTCACCGATCTTGGTGAAGGTCATCTCGGCCTCGGCGCCGTCCGGTCCGCGTAGCACATAACGGCCCTTGGAACCGCGATCCTCGAGTTCGATCTCCGGCAATTGATCGGGCATAGCTCAGGCTCCTTCAACGCGCGCGCCGGCGAGGAACCGCCGTGCCGCTTCGATTTCATTCGGCCGCACCTCGTGCCCGCCCTCATGCCACTCCACTGTGACATCGGCGCCGTCGGCACGCAAATAGGCTTCCAGCCGGCTCGTCAGGGTTGGCGGGCAGATCGGATCGCGCTTGCCCGCGGTCAGCAGGATACGGCGGCCGGCAAGACTGCCTTTCACGTCCGGTTCGAACGGGATCAGCGGATGCATCAACACCGTGGCATCGAACAGCTCCGGCGCCGCGAACACCACCGAGGCGAGGATGTTGGCGCCGTTGGAGTAGCCGAGGCCAAGCACAGAAGATGGTTTCGCCGCCTCGACATGCGCCTTGACGAAACCCGCCATCTTGCCCGTCGCCCGCGCCAGGTCAGCCATGTCGTAGACACCCTCGCCCGTGCGGCGGAAGAAGCGCGCAGCACCTTGTTCCGACACATCGCCGCGCGGCGAGATGATGGTTGCCAGGGGCGCGAGATCGCGCCCCAGCGACAGAAGCTGGCTCTCGTCGGCTCCCGTGCCGTGGAAGACGAAGAGCAGCGGGCCGCCCGGCGAACCGGGCAGCATCTTGTGGATGTAAGCGTCCTTGCTCATGACCTGATCCTCAGCCTTCCAGTTTCTGCAGATGTTGTTCCAGATAGGGCCGCAGGTGCTGGTGCTGCGACGGCAGTTTCAGCGCCTCGCCCAGATGAGCGGTATCCTCGTCGCGGTCGAAGCCTGGCTCATTGGTGGCGACTTCGAACAGCACGCCACCCGGCGTGCGGAAATAGATCGCCCAGAAATAATCGCGGTCGATCACCGGCGTCACCTGATATCCGGTGTCCATCAGCGCCTTGCGCACCTCGAGCTGCTTGGCACGGTTCTCGACGGCGAAAGCGACATGGTGGACGGAGCCTGCACCGAGATTGGCGAAGCCGGCGCCCGGCAGCGATTCGATGTCGACGACATCGGCGCCATTGCCGTTCTTCACCGCCAGACGCTTGACGTTGCCGGAGGCATCGACCTCCTCATAGCCCATGAATTTCAACAACTCCTCGGTGGCGCCGCCGTCCTTCAGCCGCAGCGACACGGAGTGAAAGCCGCGGATCGCTTCGTCAGCGGGAACGCTGCCCTTCAGCCATGGTGCGCGCTGGTCGTTCTTCTCCTCGACCAGGGCGAAGCCATCGCCATCCGGCCCGGCAAATGCGAGGCGCTGCTCGCCGAAGGTCTCTTCGCGGGAGAGGCCCGCAATGCCCTCGTCGGCAAAACGCTTTTCCCAATAGGCGAGCGTGCCCTCAGGCACCGAATAGACCGTGGTGCCGACTTCGCCGACGCCGTGACGACCCTTGCCGATGTTGGGGAACGGAAAGTAGGTCATCACCGAACCCGGCGTGCCAACCTCGTCGCCATAATAGAGGTGATAGACATCGGGGGCGTCGAAGTTGACGGTCTTCTTCACCCGGCGCAGGCCGAGCGTGTTGGTGAAGAACGCATTGTTCTGGCGCGCATCGCTGGCCATCGAGGTGACGTGATGCAGGCCCTTGATCTGATCGAGCATTTTCTTGCTCCTTCCCTTGGTGATGGTGCGGCCCTCGCCGCTGTCCACGCCAATATGAGGGCTGGCCCGTCCCCGGCAAAGGCGGCAAACACAGAATGGACTGTGCTGTAAAAGTGAACGATGAAATGTCTTTTGTTCACCATTAGAGCGATACTTCTGGCTTGGCTTATTGCCTGTCTGAGGCTTGCCTCGGCGCCGGATTTCGGTTCCATGGGCGCGCCCGGATGAATGGAGGATGCCGCGATTGGCCAGAGCAAGCAGACGCCCTAACGTTCTCCTGATTACTTGCGACCAGTGGCGCGGCGATTGCCTGTCGGCGGCAGGGCATCCGGTGGTGAGGACGCCAAATGCCGACGCGCTCGCCGCCGAAGGCGTACTGTTCAAAAGGCACTTTGGCGGGGCGGCCCCTTGCTCGCCGGCGCGCGCCTGCCTCTACACCGGCCTCTACCAGATGAACAACCGCGTCTGTCGCAACGGCACGCCGCTCGACGCGCGGCACGGCAACATCGCGCTGCACGCACGCGCCCTCGGCTATGATCCGACGCTGTTCGGCTACACAGACGTATCGCTCGATCCGCGCACGCTGGAGCCCGGTGATCCGAGGCTGAGAAGCTACGAAGGCGTGCTGCCCGGCTTTACCGTGCGCCAGCTTCTGCCCGAGCATCAGAAACCATGGCTGTCCTGGCTCAAGGCGCGTGGCGTCGATACAACAGCGGGGTCCCCCGGCATTCATCGCCCGGTCGATGAGCGCCATGGGAACAGGACGGACGGCGCGGTCAGCAATGGGCCGCCGGTCTATTCGAAGGACGAGACGCCGGCTGCCTTCATTGCCGGCGAGTTTATCCGCTGGCTTGGCGAACAGGAGCATGATGCGCCATGGTTCGCGCATCTCTCCTTCATCAGCCCGCATCCGCCCTTCATCGTGCCTGCCCCATACAACACCATGTATGGTCCGGCCGAAGGCCCGGCTTTCCGACGTGCCGAAACCTGGCAAGCAGAGGCGGAGAGCCATCCCTACCTTGCCTATGATCTGAGCCGGCAGGAGCGCGGCAAGTTCCTTCCCGGCACACCAGGCAAGGTGCACGACTGGAGCGAAGACGATTTTCGCCGGATCCGTGCGATCTATTACGGCATGATCTCGGAGGTCGACGCGCAGCTTGGCCGTATCTGGCTGGCGATCAAGGCTGCCGATGCCTGGGACGACACGATCGTCGTGCTGACCTCCGACCATGCCGAGATGATGGGCGACCATTTCATGCTCGGCAAGGGCGGCTTCTTCGATGGCAGCTATCATATCCCGCTGATCATCCGCGACCCCAGCCACGACAAGGCGGCCGGCACGAGTGTCGATCGCTTCACCGAGGCTGTCGACATGGTGCCGACGCTACTCGACTTGGTCGGCGAGACCCCGCCACCACATCTCGACGGGCGCTCGCTCAAACCGTTCATGGAAGCCAAACAACCCCAGGATTGGCGCAACGCCGCGCATTGGGAATTCGATTTCCGCTCGATTGGCGACGGTCGCGCCGAAAACCATTTCGGCATCACCTCGCGCCAGTGCAACCTCGCCGTCATCCGCACGGAGAAATTCAAATATGTGCATTTCGGCAGTGGGCTGCAGCCGCTTCTGTTCGATCTGGAGACGGACCCGGGCGAGCTGGACAATGTCGCTGGCGATCCGGCCTATCTGTCGGTGCGGCTGGAATTCGCCGAACGGTTGCTCGCCTGGCGGGCCGAGCATCTCGACCAGTCGCTGGCGCTTGCCGAACTGACGGACAATGGCGTTGTGGGCCATGTTAGTAGGGGAATAAGGGAATAGGGCAGCAAGGCAATAGGCTGAACTGCGACGCAGTCCCTACTGCCTACTGCCCTACTGACTTACTCCCTACTGCACGATCAGTCGCTGCTTGGCGCGATTTTGCGTGTAGCTGCTCTTGTCATAGGCCGCTTGCGCTTCGAGCTGCTCCTTGGTGAAGGTCGTGTAGAGATACTTCTTGCCGTCCTTGTCGGTCATGAACTTCAGATTATCCATGCTAACGGCCACTTCCTTCTCGCCGATGCCCAGGAAACCCCCGACGTCGACGATCACCGCGTCGGGTTTGGTATCGGGCGTCAGCACGACGTCGCCGATCTCGCCCACCTTGGCGTCGTTGGCGCCGTAGACGGTCGTGCCCTTCAGATCATCGCCGCGGATTTCGCCGATCGGCATTTCATTCAGCCCCGATTTGTCTATGGCGGCAGTCTGCATCTGGTCGGGAGACATGGTAGGCGTGGCCGCGGCTGGCGCCTGCGCTGTTTTGTCAGCAGGGGCCACGGCCGGAGGCGAGCTGTCGGACGGCACCGCGTTCATTGGAGCCGGAGCTGTGGCACCGTTGGAAGCGGTCACCGCCGGAGCTGGGTCATAGGCCCTGCGGTTAAAATCCGGCTGCGCCTGCAGCTGTTCCTTGGTGGTCTGCGCGACCAGCCAACGCTCGCCGTTCTTCTCGGCCCATTCGGCCTTGCCGAAATCAAAGGCGACGTTCTTGGCCCCCATGCCTAGGAAGCCGCCGACCCCAATGACCAGGGATTCGGCCTTGCCGTCCTTGGCCAGAACGATGTCGTTGATACTGCCGATGTTCTGGGCGTCATCGCTGGTGCTATCGTAGACTTTCTGACCAACGATGTTCGTCGCGAGATTGCCCTCGGCACGCTTCACCGGCTCGGCAGGCGCGGCGGCGGGAGCTTGCGCGGCATCCGTGCCCGCCGCCGGCGCCGTAGCTGGCGTTGCCGGCGCCGGAGCATACGGCTTGGCGTCGAATTCGGCCTGCGCCGTCAGTTGCTCCTTCGTCGTCGGCGCCACCAGCCAGCGGTCGCCGTTCTTCTCGGCCCACTGCACCTTGCTGTAGTCGAAGGCGACTTTCTTGGCCCCGACGCCAAGGAAGCCGCCGACGCCGATGACAACGGATTTCACCTGGCCTTCCTTGTCGAACACGACGTCGCTGACCTTGCCGATATTCTCAGCACTGTCGCCGCTACCATTGTAGACGCTCGTGCCAATGATGTTGGTGACGAGGCTGCCCTCGGCGCGCTGCATCTGTGCGGCGGGAGCCGCATTCTGGACTGCCGGCGTCTGGGCTGGTGCCGGCGTTGTGGCTGTCTGGGCATATGCACCCGTCGCTATCAGCGTTGCGAGCGCGGTCGTGGCTAAAAGGTTGCGGATCATGATAGGTATCTCCCTCGTGCGTGATTTCATGCGCACCGCGTCCGGTTAAACCGTCGCTGGGAAGACCGGACGCGGCATCCTCTGCGCATTCACAACGTCGTGACCGCGCTGTTGTTCCGACAAAAGACCGTCGGCAGACCGCCGGCTCGGTAGCGAAATCCACGCCCGGGCGCAGGGGAATTCGCGTCTCGATATACCCCTGCGAGCGGAACCTTTTTCCACAACGTCCGTTTCAGCCTGTGGCTGGGCAAGTCCCGGCCTGGTGGGTCATGTCAAAATGCGGAGCGAACTATGCGGTTTGCGGCGGTGCTGAACCAGGACGGTGGCACCTTGCGCACGACCGACATCGCCGGTTTCTCCCAGCGCATGCGCCAGACCCTTGAGGCAGCCGGTCACTCCATCGATCTCGATGTCGTCGCCGGCAAGAATGTTGTAGCGGCGCTGGACAGTGCGGCGTCGCGGCGCGGGATCGATATTGTGCTGGCCGGTGGAGGCGACGGCACCATTTCGGCGGCGGCGGCCCGGCTGATGGGCAAGAACAAGGCGTTGGCGATTTTGCCGGCAGGCACCATGAACCTGTTCGCGCGCGGGCTCGGCATTCCCCATACGCTCGATGCCGCACTGGAATCCTTTGTCGACGCCGACGTGACGGCGGTGGATATCGCCACAGCGAACGGTCGTCCGTTCGTGCATCAGTTCTCGATCGGCATGCATGCCAAGATGGTGCAGCGTCGCCAGAAACTGGAGTTCGGTTCACGTCTGGGAAAGATAAGAGCCTCGGCACAGGCTGCCTGGGCAACGATCAACGACCCACAGGCAATGAAGGTGACGCTGACGGTGGGCGAAGTCGAGATCGTCACACGGACCACCGCCATCGGCATTACCAACAATCTGTTTGGGGAAGGCCACCTGCCCTACGCCGACGATCCCGCGGGCGGCGTGCTTGGCATCTATGTCACGGTGGCCGAGCAGCGCCGCCACCTGGTCAAATTCTTCTTCAACATGGCGCGCGGCAAGTGGCGCGATAACGAACATGTCGAGATTCACCAGGCCGAGCGGGTGGTGGTGAAAGTCCATTCGCCAGCGAAAAAATACCGCGCGGTGATCGATGGCGAACTGGTCAAGCTTGATCAGGAAACGACGATCAAAATCCACCCCGGCGCACTCAATGTGCTGGTGCCCGCGCGCAATGCTCAAGCCGAGGCCGCATGATGCGATCCGGTTCCGTGGACCCCCTAGCCTTGGGGGATGCTATTTTGCTGGGTCGTCGGCGACTTGATCACCTCGCCATAGATTTTCGCCGCGCCCCACGCGATGAAGGCCAGGAGCAGCGCCGCAATGAGGATGCGAAAGCCGTGCCACCCCCAGCGCCCCTGACGGGCTTTGTCTTCAGGGATGATTTTGGTCATGTTCGGCCTCAGTATTGCTTGGCGCCGGCAGGCGTGTTCGAAAAAACATGTTCGGGTAACTGTTCCCCGCTACGAAGGTTCCATGCTTGGGGGACGACCTCTCGCCGGCCAGCAGGGGCAACAAGGAACGACCGCAAGACGGGGCATTGGGGATCTGGTGGACAATACGATTGAAGGCGCGCCGGGCCTGCCGGCCGAGATTTTTCGCGCGGTAAGTGACAGGGATCGGCTGTCCGTGCTGCACGGGCTGGAGATGCTGGACACGGCGGCCGACCCTGATTTCGACCGCATCAGCAATCTCGCGGCGTCAGTGATGCAAGCACCGATCGCGCTTGTTACGCTGCTCGATCTGGACCGGCAATGGTTCAAGTCCTGCGTCGGGATCGACGAAACCGAAACGACGACCGACATATCGTTCTGTGCCCATGCAATCGCCGCGGGCGATGAACCGCTGGTGGTGACCGACGCCACGCTCGACCCACGTTTCATGACCAATCCACTGGTCACCGGCAAGCACCACGTCCGTTTCTATGCCGGGGCGCCGATGGTGGTCGCCGGCGCGCGCATCGGCACGCTGTGCGTACTCGACCGCAAGCCGCACGCGTTCCCGTCCGCCGCCAAGCTCGATCAATTGAAGGCGCTGGCCGGCCTCGCCGCCAGCCTGTTCATGCTGAAGGACGCGACCCGCAGCGGCGCCATCGCCGAGGCAGCACTGGCGCGCGAGGAAAAGCGGCGCGCCATCGCGCTCGACGCGGCTTCGCTCGCCAGTTGGGCCTGGGATATCCGCGCCGAAATGATCGAATGCGATGTCTTGATGTCCGAACTGTTCAACCTGCCGCGTTCGACCCGGTTGCGGGCCCGCGATATCCTGACCGCCATCGATCCACGCGACGTCTATCAGACTGAAACCCGCTTCCGTGACGCCCTGACCGGCAGCGACGACTATTTCGGCGAATACCGGGTGAAAGGCTTCTCCCCGCCGCGCTGGCTCGCCACGCGCGGGCGCGTCATCGAACGCGATGACGACGGCAAGCCGACGCTGATCTTCGGCGTCAATTACGATATCACCGAGCGCAAGCTTGGCGACGAACGGCAACGGCTTTTGCTGCGCGAGCTCAATCACCGCGTCAAGAACACGCTGGCGACAGTCCAGGCACTGGCAACGCAGACGGTCCGGCACGCACGCCAGCCGAGTGAATTTCTCGAGGCCTTCGGCGCCCGGCTGCAAGCGCTTGGCGTTGCCCATAGTCTTTTGTCGGATCGCGAGTGGCGCGGCATCGGCATCCGCGAACTCGTGCAGATCGAAGTGAAGCCGTTTGACAACGCCGCGCAGCCGCGCATGAAAATCTCCGGCGCCGACCTGTTGCTGTCACCCGACCAGGCCGTCGGACTTGGCCTGATCCTGCATGAACTGGCCAGCAACGCGCTGCAATACGGATCGCTGTCCGTGGCGGCCGGCAAGGTGGATCTCGACTGGAAGACGCAAGGCAAGAAGGGCGACCGGCGCCTGGTGCTGACCTGGCGCGAAAGTGGCGGCCCTGAAGTCACCCCGCCGGAACGCCACGGCTTCGGTTCGATCCTGATCCGTCGCAGCCTGGCCAAGGTCATCTCCAGCGAGGTGACGCATGAGTTCAGGCCGGAGGGCGTCTATGCCGAGATATCCATGCCGCTGGAAGATTTGTCGAAATAGCCCGCGCTATTTCGCGTCGCCATCATCACGGCCATCCGTGCCGGGCTTCACGTTTTCACGGTAGATGGCGTAGGCGACAAGCGCCACCGCCGGCCCGAGAATGACGCCCAGACCGCCCTTCCCCTTGAGCAGCGTCGGCAACACGGCAAGTGCTGCTGTAATGCCGATCGCCTTCAAGTCCGCGTCGCGCCGTTTCGCGCGGCGCCGGGCGCGCGCGCCTGAAGCTAGCTGATAGACGAGCAGTATAAGCCCGGCGATGACCAGGAAGCCGGCCCCAAAGCCCAGCGAGGCGGCCATCGATCCGTAGCGGCCGGCCGTCCAGATATAGGCCGCTCCGACCAGGAACCCGAGACCGCAGAGCGCCGCCAGGGCGGCAACCGCATAGACGATCGCGGCGGTGCGAGCGCGGCGTATGGCGGCCACGGTCTCGCCGGAGGCGAAACCCGAAATAAGCGATGCCAGCATTCCCACGGGAATTAGCGCCGGGCGAGAAGCGCGAACAGGAAGCCGACGCCGGCCGCGATCGCCAGCGACGTCACCGGCTTTTCACGCACGCTGGCCAGCAGCTGCGCCTCGACATCCCTGGCATTGCTGCGCAAATTGTCGAAGGCCGCCTCGCCCTGGGCACGCAATTGCTCGACACCTTCGCTCGCCGCGCGACGGGCTGTCCCATAGCCATGCTCGCCGGTCTTGGCCAATTGCTTGGTCAGCTTCTCGATATCGGCCTTGAGCTGCTTGATGTCGGCTTCAAGGTCTGGGTTCGTCCGGCTTTCATTTGCGGTTTTTCCGGTGGCGGTAGCCATTGCTTAACTCCTTGCGTTCGCTTGATTTCAAACGTTCGATGGACGCCAAGGTTCCGAAACGACGGGCCCAAGCCCCGAAATCATAGTGGTCTGATGAAAGGTTGTTTCTGCGGTCGAGTCCAGCCGCGATTTGGCTTCAGGTTAACGTGCGCACCGTCAGATCAACGGCCGACGACCCTCGGTCAATCCCTCCCAATGGGCGAGTTCCTTGAGCCCTTCATTGTCGACAACCTCGCAGCCGCCGTCGCGCCAGAGGATCAGCTTTCGATCCATCAGCTTGCGGATCGTCTTGTTGGTGTGAACCAGGGAGAGGCCGAGCGTATCGGCTATGTGCTGCTGCGTGATCGGGATCCGGACGGATTGCTTGCCGTTGACGCCGACCACCTTGGCCCGGCTGCCTATGAAGGAGATGAGGTAGGCGGCGCGCTCGATGGCGCTGCGACGACCGACGCTGAGCAGGTTTTCATCGAGCATCCGCTCCTCTCGCGACGCGATCCAGGTGATGTCGTAGGCGAGGCCGGGGTGATTGCGGTAGAGTTCGTGCAGGGACTCGCGCTCGAAGACGCACAGCAGCATCGGCGACAGGGCCTCGACGGAATGCTGCATCTCGCCCATCACGCTGCCTTGCAGGCCGATGAGATCGCCCGGCATCAGATAGTTGAGAATCTGGCGGCGGCCATCCGACAACAGCTTGTAGCGGAAGGCCCAGCCCGAAAGCACCGTATAAAGGTGGGCGCTGTGACTGCCCTC
Organism: Mesorhizobium shangrilense; assembly: GCF_040537815.1. Lineage (NCBI taxonomy): Bacteria > Pseudomonadati > Pseudomonadota > Alphaproteobacteria > Hyphomicrobiales > Phyllobacteriaceae > Mesorhizobium > Mesorhizobium shangrilense. The sequence continues at coordinate 32,614 of NZ_JBEWSZ010000005.1, read as the reverse complement.
GACCAGCACCGTGGCGCCCTTGTCGACGGCAAGCTCACCCTTCTTGAACTTGCTGATGAAGACGAGTTCCTGCTTTTCGAACTCACGGAACACCGGCAGCGGCCGAAGCGGACAGTTTTCGCAAGGATATTGGCGGCTGGAGAAGGAACGACCGTTCTGGCCCGACATTTCGACCCTCTTCGAAAGCGTTGCCCCTCTTCGAGAGAGTTGATTTCCAACGCGTCGCGGCGGCGGTGGTTCCACCATCTGCGCCCGGCATGTCTTTTTTAAATGACAGGATGCCAAATAACGATCATGACTCCCTTGGTTTCAAGGAGACATTGCTACGTGCCACCATTGCTTGACGGACTGCGAATTCTGGTCTTGGAGGATGAATTCCTGATCGCCATGGATGTCGAGCAGCTGTGCCGCGACTATGGCGCCGGCGAGGTGGTTATCGCCCGCGATCTGGCGGATATTGACAAGCAGGACGTTGCTGGACGATTCGACGCCGCCATTGTCGATCTCATGCTGGGCGGGGCCTCCACGCTTGATTTCGCCTCGGGTTTGCGGGAAACCGGCCTGCCTTTCGTCTTCGCCTCGGGTTATTCGGACGTTGACGAGATCAAGGCGTCCTTTCCCGGCATCAGGCTGGTCACGAAGCCCTATTCGGGAGAGGACCTTGTCGAGGCCGTGGCGGCCGCCTGCGGCCGGAAGCCCGCCAACTGACACCCCATAACCGACATATCTTGATTGCTGAGCGGCACGATCCCGATCCCGCCTTCTCCGTCACGCCTCAGCTTCCCGGCGTGCCCATCACCTGGGCCGAGATCGCATCGGGGCCGTACTCGTCCTCACCGGAAATCTTCAGGATTTCCTGCAGCCGCGTGCGGGCTCGGCTGACGCGGCTCTTGATTGTTCCGACCGCGCATCCGCAAATCTCGGCGGCTTCCTCATAGGAGAAACCCGACGCGCCGATGAGGATGATGGCTTCGCGCTGGTCCTCGGGCAATTGTTCGAGCGCGCCGCGAAAATCCTTCAGGTCAAGCTGACCGTGCTGGGCCGGATGAACGGCAAGCCTTGCCGTCATGATACCATCGCTATCCTGCACTTCGCGGCCGCGCTTGCGCATCTGCGAATAGAATTCGTTGCGCAGGATGGTGAACAGCCAGGCCTTGAGATTGGTGCCCGGCTGGAAGCTTTCATGCTTGTCCCACGCCTTGACCAGCGTCTCCTGCACCAGGTCGTCGGCCTTGTCGGCATTCTGCGTCAGCGACACTGCAAAGGCGCGCAGACTGGGGATCGATCCGAGCAGATCGGTCTTGAAGCCCTGAGAGACGGCAGCCATGCCTCAGTCCTTCTTCTGCGCGGGTTCTGCCTGTTCCAGCTGGCTGAGCAGCTGGGCGAAGCGATCCGGCACATCGTCGGAGACCAGCTCGTCATAATACTGCTTGAGTTTACGACCAATTTCCGAGTTCGGCCCAAGCGGGTCGCCGGAACCATCCCGGCGCCTTTCGACGGCGCCAGCCATTGTATGTTTCATCATATCCTTCATTTCGCCCTTTATTCCCCCAGCTACCAGGCCGCCATACTACACAATACAAGGCAAGCGGCACCCTCGTCTGGTCGCCCATCCCGACCTCAAACGCCTTCCCCGCATATTAGTTCCGCAGATGCCCGGAACTTTTTCCAAAACACGGCGTTTGTTGTTCCGGGGCTTGCAATCAGCTTGACCTGCAATCTATGCAACCACGTCATCTGAGGGAGACGTTCATCATGAGTTTATCCGCAACCATCGCTCCACACCTGCCGTTCCTGCGCCGCTTTTCGCGGGCAGTCTCCGGGTCGCAGGAGAGTGGCGACGCGCTGGTCGCCGCGATGCTTGAAGCCCTCATCACCGATGTCGATATCTTTCCGGAAGCATCGAACGACCGCATCGCACTCTACAAGATATTCGCCAAGCTCTTCACCTCGGTCGCCATCCGCGTTCCGCAGGAGCATGCCCAGTCCGCCTGGGAACAGCGTGCGGCCGCAAACCTCAATGCCATCGCCCCCCGCCCCCGCCAGGCTTTCCTGCTGGTCGCGGTCGAAGGATTCACCGAAGACGAGGCAGCGGAGATTCTCGATGTCGGCGACGCCGAATTCTCGGAGCTTCTGGCCCAGGCCAGCAACGAGATTTCCCGCCAGGTGGCGACCGATGTGCTGATCATCGAAGACGAGCCGCTGATCGCCATGGACATAGAGGAAATGGTCGAAAGTCTTGGCCATCGCGTGGTCGGAACGGCGCGCACCCATGCCGAGGCGGTGACGCTGTTTGGCAAGACACGACCGAAGATGATTCTGGCCGACATCCAGCTTGCCGACGGCAGCTCCGGCATCGAAGCCGTCAACGAGATCCTCTCATCCACCTCCGTGCCGGTGATCTTCATCACCGCCTTCCCCGAACGCTTGCTGACTGGCGAGCGGCCTGAGCCAGCGTTCCTGGTCACCAAGCCGTTCAACCCGGATATGGTCAAGGCCTTGATCAGCCAGGCGCTGTTTTTCGACCGGCAGGCGAAGGCCGCGGCATAGCCTTCCTGCCATCGAATGCATGAAAAGGGCCGCTCGATGCACTGCATCGGGCGGCCTTCTTCATGATTGGTCGGCATCGCCGAGAATTTTCCGTGCCCATCAGGCTTCTCGGGCGATTTGCAGGCTCGTCTTTTTCGGCCAATGGTGGAACAAACGGCGGCGAACCACGTTTTTATGACACCATTTGAAGGAGATGGATGATGCTCTACTGGGCGCTTGTTTTTCTTGTCGTCGCGATCATCGCGGGCGCGCTCGGGTTTGGAGGCATCGTCGGTTCATCGGCCGGGATAGCGCAGATCCTGTTCTACATCTTTCTCGCTTTCCTGGTCATTTCGCTTCTCGCAGGCTTGTTCAAGCGCGCGTGACGACTAGGCGGACCTTGAGCGAACACTGGAAGCCGCACCCCTCAAACGGTTTCCAGCCACCGCCGGGCGGTATCCTTCACAGGACGCCGCTCGGCGGACCGCTTTTGGGGGACCGGAACCTGCTCCTTCTTGGGAACCCATTTGTCAGTGGGCCGTTCAGCTGAACTGGGTGGACATAACAAGCGATGCGTTCCAAGGCCGGAGACATCAAAGAGGGCAGGCAGAGCGATGAGATCATCGCCTTGCATCCCGCCGAAAGTGGAATGCAGCTCGGCCGGGCCCTCCTGCACGCGCTGCACAATGCCGGCATTTCCGTACTTTACCAGGATCGCGAGTTGAAGACCGTATGGGCGCGCAACATGCGTGCGCCATGGGCCGACAGCGCTGACAGCAACGGCATCCTGCCGCTGGCCCAGGCAGAGCGCATCGACGTGACCAAACGCAACGTCATGGCGTCCGGAAACGCGGAGCGTCTCGAACTCAGCGTTCCCGCCGAAGACGGCGTTCGCTGGTTCCAGGTATGGATAGACGCCGACCATGGCGACAGCGGCACAGTGCAGGGCGTTGTCACCACAATGGTCGAAACGACCGAGCAGAAGCGTCGCGAACAGACCCTGAAGACGCTGTTGCGCGAAGTCAGCCATCGCTCGAAAAATCTCCTGGCCATCATCCAGAGCATCGCCACCCAGACCGGCCGCTACTCTGACACCATCGGCGATTTCCTGACGCGCTTTCGTGGCCGGCTGCAATCGCTCGCGTCGTCCCAGGATCTGGTGACGTCCTCCAACTGGCGCGGGGCGGCTCTTCGCGAACTGGTGTCCGGCCAGGTCGGCCGCTACGGAGCTGATCCCGTGCGCAGCTTGCGTTTCCAGGGGGTCAATCCATATCTCAATCCCAATGCGGCCCTGCATATCGGCTTGGCCATGCATGAGCTCGCCGTCAATTCCGTCAGCTATGGCGCCCTGTCGCGGCCAGGCGGCTTTGTCGAGGTGACCGCCAATCTCATGGCCGTTTCCGCCGGTGAAGCCGCCCTGTCATTGACCTGGGCCGAGGCGATCGGGGCCAATGACAATCAGCGCAGCGAGAAACGCTTTGGCAGCGTCGCCCTCGAGCGGGTCGTGCCGGCATCGCTGAATGGCACGGCAACGCTTGAAATCACGGCTGGCCGCCTCGAATACCGCCTCGTCGTTCCCCACGGCAATTTCGAGACAGACTGACTGGGCGGACACCCGGCGTCACGCAAACCTTAACCGGCTATTTACCATAACATCCCACACTGTATTTCCCAGATATCGCTGGAACCTGCCTGTCCTCTGGACGTTCCGATTCGCAGCGCGGTAGGGGAGGAATGGTTTTGATGGTTGCCGACATGAACAGACTGGAACAGGCCGCCCGCGTTTCGATGGGCGAGTTTCAGGACCCGGAATTACCTGCCTCACCCGCGCCACGAACCTCCCACCTCGCTCTCCGCCTCGCCGCATTCGCACTGATCGCGGCGGTCCTATTGGTGGCAGCCTTCCAGCTGTTCTGATTGCGGGACAGGAGCGGCGGCATGCGTTGGCGGCAGTGCGTGTAACCGGCGTCCAATTATTCGTTGACTAGCTTGCTACCGCAGGAACTTTGGCGGTTTTGAGTCGTTGTTATGGCGAGAGGACATGTCGCCATGGAACACATCGCCGCCTTGCTGCTCGTTATTGGCTGTTCAAGCAACATGACCGAGTGCCGCGAATTGTCCGTTCCGGTGAGCATTTTTGAGACGGCTGCCGAATGTACCGCCGAACGGCCCTTCGCCTTGGGCGATGTCCAGGGCCAGGCTGAGCATATCGTTGCGAAATGCCTGCCGGTCGATCCGGCGCTGGAGGATGATTACAACAAGATCGCGTGGAACGTGCGACCCGACGGGACGCTTGATGCCTCCCTCGAGATTTCCAATCTGCTGCTGGCATCCAGCGGGACGCGTCCCGAAAAAGACTATCTTAGCCAACAATAAAATCGAGCGGGCAAAGACTGTTATTTCATGATAAATAGCGGTTGGAGCTTATTGAAGTGAGGACACAAAGTGAGGAGTGACTCTATGCGGAAGATTATTATCGCCGTGGCCGCGGTAGCTGCGCTGAGCGGCTGTACCACCACCGAGCAGGATGTGGTCGGTGGCGGCTTGATTGGCGCCGGCGTCGGTGGCTTGGTCGGCGGCGGCAAGGGCGCGCTGATCGGTGCGGCTGTCGGTGCAGGTTCCGGCCTGCTGGTGCGCAATCTGCGCAATGGCCGTTGCGTGTATCGTGGTCATGATCGTCACGGTCGCCCCTTCACCTACACGGCCCGCTGCAACTAGTTCAGCGATAATCAAGATTTGAATCCGGAAGCCGGTTCGCCGGCTTCCGGACCTCCATTCCATGTCTGCACACCCCAATACATGTGGCCTGGAAGCACGCAGAGGTTTTGGGATAGTGGGTGCATGGACAAGGTCATGCCTGTCTGGGGGTTAAGCCGTCAGCGGAATCCTTATTTCCACAGTCAGACCATTGGCATGAAAATCGCGCTTGATCGTGCCGCGCAATTCGCGCGTCACGTTGAGGTCGATCAGCTTGGTGCCAAAACCGGTCTTGGTTGGCATTTCCAGTTTCTTCTGCCCGGCTTCCCGCCAATTGAGGGCCAGCGTCCTGTCGCGCCCATGCCCTTCGAGCGACCAGTCGACTTTCAGCGCACCTACGGAATTGCCGGCCTCGCCATATTTCAGCGCGTTCGTCGCCAGTTCGTGAAAGGTCAGGCCGAGCGCCTGCGTCGTCGTCTCGTCGAGCTGCACCTCCGGCCCCGACAGAAGTCCTTCGGGAAGTTCCTTGCCGAACACCTGGCCAAGTTCGATGCGCAGGAGGTCACCAAGATCGGCCTTCTGCCACCGCGAGCGCGTCAGCATGTCCTGCGAAGCGGCCATCGCCTGCAGCCGGGCGGAGAAGGACGATGAGAACTCGTTGACGTCGGCGGCGCGCGACGCCGTCTGGCGCGCGATCGCCAGAACCCGTGTAATCGAATTCTTGATGCGATGCTTCATCTCCTGCAGCATCAAATCCTTTTCCTGCAGGCTCTTTTCGGTCGTCTCGTGCAGCAGCGAGACAGCGTCATAGGCACGCTCCTGATAGCGCGCCACCAGGGCGATGGCGCCAGCCAGCAACAGCCCGAACAATCCAAGCATGACGGGAATGGCGCGCGAGGATGGTTGCGAGAAGGCGCTTGTCGGCCGGAACTGGACGGTCCATGGCCGGCCGGCCACCATGATCTTGCGGGTGACCAGAAGCCTGTCCCCGAACAGGGAAACAGGCGGCGTTTCCGACCGGAACAAAAGATTCTCGGCCTTCACCGCGCCATCATAAATCTCGGTATTGACCGGCAGCAGCGGCACTCGGCTGAGCGCGACCTGGAACAGGTCCTCGGCGCGAAAGGCGGCATAGAGAAAACCGGCTGTCGAGGACCTCGACGCGTTGATGACGTCCGGCGCTGTTTCGACATTGAGCCGCACAAAGACCAGGAAGCCTGTGAAAACCTGCGCCGCGCCGGTGCCCTGGCCGAGTTGCACGAGACCGCTGGCGTGCTGCTGATCGTCGGCCATGGCCTTCTCGATCGCCTCGCGCCGCACCGGTTCGGTGAACATGTCGTAGCCGATACTGGACCGGTTGGAAGGATCCAGCGGCTCGAACAGGACGATGGGCGCGCGCCAGGGCAGCGTCGTATCCGGATAAACCGCATGGGCCACACCCTGGTCGCGCAGGATATCGCGTTCAACCGCAGCCTCGTCACCAGCCTTCACCAGCCTGAGGAAGCCTATGCCGCGCAGGCCGGCGAAATTGTTGTCGACGTCGAGCGCCTTGAAGAACGCCTTGAATTCGTTCTGTGAAATGTCGCCGTTGCGGGCGTCGAACAGCGCCTGGGTCGAACGCAGCAAGGAGAGATGCAGGTCGATGCGGCTTTCGATCCGGTTGAGCGCATCGTCGGCCGCCGCCTCGAACTTGATGCGCGCCGCTTCCTGTGTGGCGAAATAGGCGAACCCGGCCATCGTCAGGCTGATCAGTGCGACGGCGATGAAGGCAACGATCGGAAAGAATTTCTTCAATGGATAATGCGGCCCGTGAGCGGTTCGCCACCTTTATGGGCAAGTCCCCCCACCAACACAATGCCGGGGCCAAACCATCGGCATCACTGGCATATCACATGATCGGCAATTAGCCGGCTGCCGATCCGTGAGGACAGCCGGGTTTACCAATCTCGCTCCGCCGTTTTTTCAGGCGGCGATCTTCAGCGCGCCTGGTCCAGGAATGGCGCCGGGCGGGCACTTGCCGAGGATGATCATGCCGAGCACCTCGTCCTGGGTCACGTCACTGGTGCGTGCCGTGCCGACCACTTGGCCGTTCTTCATGACGCAGACGCGGTCGGCAAGCTCGAACACGTCGTGGATGTCGTGGCTGATCAGGAAGATGCCGATGCCATCCGCCTTGAGCTGCTTGACCAGTTCACCGACCTGGGCCGTCTCCTGGGGCCCGAGTGCCGCAGTCGGCTCATCCATGATCAGGATGCGCGCGTTGAACAGGATAGCGCGCGCGATCGCCACCGACTGTCGCTGGCCGCCAGAGAGCTTGATCACCGGCTCCTTGAAGCGCTGGAAACGCGGATTGAGTCGGCCCATCACCTTGCGCGCCTCGGCCTCCATGGCGACATCGTCGAGCGTGCCATAGGCAGTCATGATTTCGCGGCCAAGGAAGAGATTGGCGGCGGCATCGACATTGTCGGCCAGCGCCAGCGTCTGGTAGATCGTTTCGATGCCGTATTTCTTGGCGTCGCGTGGGTTGGAGATCGAAGCCTCCTGGCCATTGACGAATATCTGGCCGGCATCGCGCTTGTAGGCCCCGGACAGGATCTTGATCAGCGTCGACTTGCCGGCGCCATTGTGGCCGAGCAGCGCCACGACTTCACCGGGGAAAAGGTCTATCGACGCGTCGTCGACAGCACGGATGCCGCCAAAGGCGATCGAGATGTTGCGCATGTCGATCAGCGCGGTGGCTGCAGGAGCAGTCTTGTCAATCATGGCGATGCCTCCCCTAAACGCGCTTGCGGTAAACAGTGTCGAGCCAGACGGCGATGACTAGCACGGCGCCGACGACGATACTCTGCAGCGGCGAGTCGACACCAAGCAGCACCATGCCGGACTGCAGCGACTGCATCAGGAGTGCGCCGAGCATGGCGCCGATGATCGTTCCCGAGCCGCCGGCCAGCGACGTGCCGCCGATGACGGCGGCGGCGATGACCAGCAGTTCGTCCAGCGTTCCAAGCACGTTGGTGGACGAATTCTGCCGGGCCGACGAGATCGCCGCGGCGATCGTCGCCAGCACGCCCATGATCATGAACACCTTCATCGTGATCCAGCGCGTGTTGATGCCGGCGAGGTTGGCGGCTTCCGGATTGCCGCCGATGGCGAAGACATAGCGGCCGAAGCGCGTGCGGTTGGTGATGAAGGTCATGATAAGGCCGACCGCTACGGCCATCAGCACTGGAATGGCGATGCCGTGGGCGATGAACAGGCCACCGTCGGGAACGGTGATGTTATTGGCCGCCGCGTACCGGTTCACGATGCCGATCGGCCACGGATAGGAATTGGCAAGCCAGACCGCGCCCAGGATGAGCGCGCAGGTGACCACGCCAAGCAATGTCTCGGCCCAGATCGGACGCAACGGAAAACGAAAACGCTTGCGCTGCACGCGCCCGTTGAACAGCGCGAACACCACGGCAAGACAGGCGACGATGCCGACAACCCAGCTCCATGTCGCGCCGATCGATCCGGCCGGCCCGCCGCCCATCAGCTGGAAGGTGGCGTCGAGCGGGGCCACGGTCTGGCCGCTGGTTACCCACCAGGCGGCACCGCGCCAGATCAGCAGGCCACCCAGCGTCACGATGAAGGCCGGCACTTCGAGATAGGCGATGATGAAGCCCTGGAAGGCACCGATCAACAAGCCGAGCGCCAGGCCGATCAACAGCGCCAGGACCCAGATCCACGGATTGCCGAGTTCGAGGCCGACAAACCGCACCAGGAAATGCACTTGCGCAAAGCCCATCACCATGCCGATGACGCCCTCGGCTGAGCCGACGGAGAGATCGATGTTGCGCATGACGATGACCAGCACCATGCCGCAAGCCATGATGGCGACGGCGGATGTCTGCACCGACAGGTTCCAGAGATTGCGCGGTGTGAGAAACGTGCGGCTGTCGAAATCGAGCGGATTGACGCCGAGGCGCATGCTGGAAATGACGTGCAAGCCGATCCAGATGACCAGCAGCGCGCCGACCATGCCGAGCATGCGTGTATCGATCTCCGTTGCCTTCAGGAAACGGGCAACCGCGCCAAGTTCGGAGGCCCGCGCGGTATCGGCCTGCGGGGTGGACGTTGTGTCGGTCATGATTTCCTCCCAACGGCTTGCCGTCTGACGCGGATGCCGAAAACCAGCCTAGAGGCTACTCGCCCGAGGCGGAAACACAAATCTTTTTGAGAAAACGCCGCGGCTTTTGGAGCCGCGGCGCTGAGATCGAGCAGAGTTCGTCCTGCCTCTTAGTTGCAGGCGGGAACGGTGCCTGCCGCCACGCCAGCGCAAACCTCGTCCTTCTTGATCCAACCGGCGTCGATGACGAGGTTGAGGTTGGCCTTGGTGATGGCGACCGGGGTCAGGAACAACGACTTGACGGTGTTGCCGCCAGGCGTGGTGAAGTCCTTCTCACCGGCGACGTCGGTCATCTTCTTGCCGTCGGCCAGCTGCGAAGCGATCTCGGCGGCATTCTTGCCCAGCTCGCGCGCGTCCTTCCACACCGACACGGTCTGCGTGCCCAGTGCGATACGGTTCAGCGCGGCGTGGTCGCCGTCCTGGCCCGATACCGGCACGGTTCCAGCCAGGCCCTGCGCCGTCAGCGCGGCGACGACGCCGCCGGCGGTGCCGTCATTGGCCGCGACCACCGCATCGACCTTGTTGTCGTTGGCGGTCAGGAACTGTTCCATGTTCTTCTGGGCGTTGGCCGGCAGCCAGCCATCGGTGTAGGCCTCGCCGACATTCTTGATCTTGCCGCTGTCGATGGCTGCCTTGAGCACTTCCATCGAACCCGAGAACAGGAAGTCGGCGTTCGGATCGGCGCCCGAGCCCTTGATGAAGACGTAGTTGCCTTCCGGCTTCACCTTGAACACTTCGCGGGCCTGCATGCGGCCGACTTCCTTGTTGTCGAAGGTGAGGTAGAAGACGTCCTTGTTCTCGATCAGACGGTCATAGCCGACAACCGGAATGCCTTCGTCCAGCGCCTTCTGCACGGCCGGGCCGATGGCCGAGGCATCCTGCGCCAGGATGATCAGCGCATTGGCGCCCTGCGAGATCAGGCTTTCGACGTCGGTCAGCTGCTTGCCCGGGTTGGACTGCGCATCGGCGGAAATATACTTGTCGCCAGCTGCCTCGATCGCCTTCTTCATGGCGGCCTCATCGGTCTTCCAGCGCTCTTCCTGGAAGTTCGACCAGGAAACGCCGATGACCTTGCCCTTTGCCTGCGCGACCGACACGAGCGTCAGCGACATGGCGACACCCGCCAGGATGGCGGCTGTAAATCTTTTCATATTATCCTCCCTGCGCCGCGTGTGGCGCGACCAAACTGACCCGAGGGCCGGCACAAAGGCTCCATTTTTTCGAGCCTCGAAAAAACACTGATCCAACACCGGAACGCTGTCAACATCGATTCTGATGGATTTTGATGTCCCCGTGAATTTTTTTCGAGCTCCGAATAAATAATGACAGGATGGTGGGGTTCTGCCAGAATTTGGCCGGAAACAAGAACCTGGAGCGCGACGCGCTTCAGGTGTCGCTGACGGCCTTCGAGACCACGAAAGGCTGCTGCGGCTGGGAGGATGTGAAAGAGCATGTCGGTCGGAATCCGTCACGACGATTTGCGCCGGCGCAACCGGGCGATGGTGATTGCGGCCGTGCGCCGGACCGGGCAACCCTCGCGCACCGAGATCGCGGCGACCACCGGGCTTAGCCATTCGACCATATCGACGATCTCATCCGATCTGATCGGCGAAGGCATCCTGGCGGAAAGCAAGCCAAGCGAGGCTGGAGCATTGAAGCGAGGCCGGCCGCAGGTTGGTCTTGGCCTCAACCCGGAAGCGGCGGCGGTGATGACCGTGGTGCTGTCGCTCAATTTTCTCTCGGTTGCCGTCATCGACTATGCTGGACAGGTCATCGCCGAGGAGCAGCGCCGCCTGGACACGCTGACCTTGCCGCGCGACGAGTTGATCGGCGAATGCGTAGCCATCGTCCGGCGCCGGCTCGAGGATCCTGACCTCGACGTGCGCAGCATCGCCCGCATCGCGCTGGCGATCCAGGGCATCACCGATTCCCATGCGCGCGCCATGCTGTGGTCGCCGATCACGCCACAGACCAACATCGCTTTCGCCGACATACTGGAGCGCGAGTTCGGCATCCCCGCCACCATGGAGAACGACTGCAACATGATGGCAGTGGCGCTGCGCTGGCGCGATCCGGAGCGTTATCGCGACGATTTCATCGCCATCCTGCTTTCGCACGGCATCGGCATGGGCCTGGTTCTGAAAGGCGAGCTTTTCACCGGCACGCATTCGTCAGGCGGTGAGTTCGGCCATATGATCCACCGGCCGAATGGCGCGCTCTGCCGCTGCGGGCGGCGCGGCTGCGTCGAGGCCTATGCCGGCAACTACGCCATCTGGCGCAACGCAAAGCAGATGGGCGAGGACGCCGAGCCGGTCGACGTCAGCGACGCGGACATGCGCGCACTGGCGGCCACGGCGCGCGAAAAGGACGGCCCGGAGCGCGAAGCCTATCGCAAGGCCGGCGAAGCGCTTGGCTTCGGCCTGGGCAGCCTGTTCGCGCTCATCGACCCCGCCCCGGTCGCCATGGTCGGCGTCAGCGCCGCCGCCTTCGACCTGATCGAGCCGGCATTGCGCGAGGCCATCGCACAGACCGCCGGCGGCCAGCATTCCGCCTCGATTTCCTTCGATACCGAGCCGAACGAACTACCACTGATCCGCGAAGGCTGCGCCATGCGCGCGCTGACCTTCGTCGACCAGGAGATTTTCGCGCCGGGCGCGCAGACGCGAGCTGGCACTATCGGCAAGAATGTCGCCTGAGTCCGTTCGCTATCAATCCTCGCGTATGGCGTAGCCCGCCCCGCGGATGGTGCGGATCACGTCGGGCATGCGGCCATTGTTGACCGCCTTGCGCAGCCGGCCGACGTGGACGTCCACCGTACGCTCGTCGATATAGATCGTCTCGCCCCAGACATTGTCGAGCAGCTGGCTGCGCGAGAACACCCGGCCCGGGTGGCGCATCATGAATTCAAGCAGGCGGAATTCGGTCGGGCCAAGCCTGATCTCGCTCTTCTTGCGATAGACCCGGTGCGACTCGCGATCGAGCACGATATCGCCGACCTTCAACACGCTGGACAGGACTTCCGGCTTCGCGCGGCGCAGCAATGCCTTGACCCTGGCCATGAATTCCGGCGTCGAGAACGGCTTGACCAGATAGTCGTCGGCGCCGGTGGACAGGCCACGTACCCGGTCGCTCTCTTCGCCACGCGCGGTCAGCATGATGATCGGCAGCCGTTCGGTTTCGGAGCGCATCCGCAACCTGCGGCAGAGTTCGATGCCCGACACCGCCGGCACCATCCAGTCCAGCACCAGCAGGTCGGGAACGTTCTCCTGCAGCCGGATCTCGGCCTCGTCGCCGCGCGTCACCACCTCGACCTGATAGCCTTCGGATTCGAGATTGTAGCGGAGCAGCACCCCCAACGGCTCCTCATCCTCCACCACCATGATACGTGGCGCGATCATCGGCTGGTCACCCCTGTCATGCCGCCGGCACGGACATCGCCGTCTCGTCCTGCTTCGGGCGATTGGCGGGCAGCTGCGTGCCGGTCAGAACATAGTACGCATTTTCAGCGATGTTGGTCACGTGGTCGCCGATGCGCTCGAGATTCTTGGCGCAGAACAGAAGATGCGTACACGCGGTGATGTTGCGCGGGTCTTCCATCATGTAGGTCAGCAATTCGCGGAACACCGACGTGTACTTGACGTCGATGCGTTCGTCGTCGGCCCGCAGCTTGGCCAGTGCGGCCGCATCGCGTGCCGCGTATTCCTCGATAACGCCCTGCACCTGGATCAGCACCAGCTGCGCCATGCCGTCGATCGAATGCGACAGGTCGCGCGGAGTGACGCTGAGGCCGACTGTGCCGACACGCTTGGCGATGTTCTTGGCAAGGTCGCCGATGCGTTCGAGATCGCCGGCCATGCGGATCGAGCCGACGACATGACGCAGGTCGTCGGCCATCGGCTGCCGCTTGGCGATCAGCGTGATGGCGCGGTCGTCGAGCTCGCGCTGACGCGCATCCATGATGGCGTCATCGGAAACGACGCGCTGTGCCAGTGCGTTGTCGGAATTCAGCAATGCCTTGGTCGCGCCACCGACCATCGAGCCGGCGAGATCGCCCATGTCGCTGATGAGCCTGCTGATCTGTCCGAGATCCTCGTCGAAAGCAGCGACTGTGTGTTCGCTCATGATCTTAGTCCCTCGTATGCCTGAGCTCAGCCGAAGCGGCCGGTGATGTAGTCCTGGGTGCGCTTCTCGCGGGGCGACGTGAAGATCTTCTCGGTGCGGTCGAACTCGACCAGTTCGCCCAGATACATGAAGGCGGTCTGCTTCGACACGCGTGCTGCCTGCTGCATGTTATGGGTGACGATGACGATCGTGTAGTCGGCTTGCAATTCGTCGATCAGCTCCTCGATCTTGGCGGTCGACAGCGGATCGAGCGCCGAGGCCGGCTCGTCGAGCAGGATGACTTCCGGCTTCACCGCCACGGTGCGGGCGATGCAGAGCCGCTGCTGCTGGCCGCCGGAGAGGCTGAGGCCGCTGGCGTTGAGCTTGTCCTTGACCTCGGTCCACAGCGCGGCGCGCTTCAGCGCCTGTTCGACGCGGCCGTCCATCTCCGACTTGCTGATCTTCTCATAGAGCCTGACGCCGAAAGCGATGTTTTCATAGATCGACATCGGGAACGGCGTCGGCTTCTGGAACACCATGCCGATCTTGGTGCGCAGCAGGTTGAGGTCCTGCGAGCGGTCGAGAACGTTCTGACCGTCGAGCAGCACCTGGCCCTCGGCGGTCTGCTTGGGATAGAGTTCGTAGATGCGGTTGAAGACGCGCAGCAGCGTCGACTTTCCGCAGCCCGACGGGCCGATGAAGGCGGTGACGCTGCGCTCCGGCAACGACAGCGTGATGTCCTTCAGCGCCTTCGACTGGCCGTAGTAGAAGTTGAGGTTCTTGACCTCGATCTTGGCCTTGGTGGCGGTTGCCTCGGCGGCGATCGTCATGTCTGGAGACAGCATCTGGCTCATTTGTCCTCTCTGCGTCCGGTCAGGCTGCGCGCAAAGATGCTGAGCGCAAGAACCGTCAATGTGATGATGAGTGCGCCGGTCCAGGCCAGTTGCTGCCATTCCTCGTAAGGGCTGAGAGCGAACTGGAAGATGGTGACAGGCAGGCTGGCCATCGGCGCGTTGAGATTGCTCGACCAGAACTGGTTGTTGAGCGCTGTGAAGAGCAGTGGCGCCGTCTCGCCGGAGATGCGGGCAATCGACAGCAATATGCCGGTGACGATGCCGGAAAGGGCGGCGCGATAGGCGACCGACTTGATGACCACCCAGCGCGGCGCGCCGATCGCGGTGCCGGCTTCGCGCAGGGCGTTCGGCACCAGGTTGAGCATGTCCTCCGTGGTGCGCACGACGACCGGGATCACCAGGATGGCGAGAGCGACCGCGCCGGCAAGCGCCGAGAAATGCCCCATCGGCCGCACCATCAGTTCGTAGACGAACAGACCGATGATGATCGACGGCGCCGACAACAGGATGTCGTTGATGAAGCGCACCACCGTGGTGAGCTTTGAAAAGCGGCCATACTCGGCCATGTAGGTGCCGGCCAGCACGCCGATCGGCGTGCCGACAATGACGGCGATGACGGTCATCACTACGCTGCCGTAGATGGCGTTGAGCAGGCCGCCGGCGTCGCCGGGAGGCGGCGTCATCTGCGTGAACACGTCAAGCGACAGGCCGGCCGCGCCCTTGTAGACCAGCGCGCCGAGAATGAGCGCCAGCCAGACAAGTCCGATGCCCGCAGCAATGACGCACAGCGTCATCATCACGCCATTCTTCCTCTTGCGGCTCTGGTGAAGCGATGTGGCTGTCGACATCGGTCAGGCTCCCGTGCGGGCGTCGATGCGCATCAGCATGTAGCGTGCGATGGCAAGGATCAGGAAAGTGATGACGAAGAGGATCAGGCCGAGCGCCACCAGCGACGAGGTGTAGAGATCGCCGACGGCTTCGGTGAATTCGTTGGCGATGGTCGCCGAGATCGTCGTGGCCGGCGCGAACAGCGATGTGCTGATGCGGTGCGCGTTGCCGATGACGAAGGTCACCGCCATGGTTTCGCCCAGCGCGCGGCCAAGGCCGA
Source organism: Mesorhizobium shangrilense (assembly GCF_040537815.1). NCBI lineage: Bacteria > Pseudomonadati > Pseudomonadota > Alphaproteobacteria > Hyphomicrobiales > Phyllobacteriaceae > Mesorhizobium > Mesorhizobium shangrilense. The sequence continues at coordinate 17,157 of NZ_JBEWSZ010000005.1, read as the reverse complement.
GCATGACGCCGCCCATGATGCCGATCCGTGTGTAGGGAATGACAACCCGGCGGGTCACTTCCCAGGTCGTGCAGCCAATGCCGTAGGCGGACTCTTTCAGCACCGGCGGCACCGTGTCGAAGACGTCCTTGGTGATCGAGGTGATGAAGGGCAGCACCATGATGGCAAGGATCAGGGACGAGGTCAGCAGGCCAATGCCGTAGGGCGGACCGGCAAACAGGCTGTTGAGGCCGGGAATGCCATGGAACACGCCGATGATGAAGGGCTGCACGGTCGTCTGCAGGAAAGGTGCCAGCACGAACAGGCCCCAGATGCCGTAGATGATCGAGGGGATGCCGGCGAGCAACTCCACCGCCATGCCGATCGGGCGCCGAAGCGGGCGCGGGCAAAGCTCGGTGAGGAATATGGCGATGCCGATGCCGAGCGGCACGGCAATCAGGATGGCGATGGCCGAGGTGACGATCGTGCCATAGATCGGCGCCAGCGCACCGAATTTCTCCGTCACCGGATTCCAGCTTTCGGTGGTCAGGAAGGAGAAGCCGAAGGTGGACAGGGCCTGCCAGGAACCGGCGAACAGCGAGATCGCGACACCGCCGAGCAGGACCAGCACCAATATGGCGGCGGCCCGGGTCATGCCGTGAAAGACGGCATCTGTCAGCGCGAACCGTTTGACAGTCGCGTCACGCGAACCGCGAATGGCTGGCAAGGCTTCCTGGGCAGCGCTCATGTCAGGCTCGGCTCTTTGTCTTGAGGAAAAGGGGCGCCGCCATGCGACGCCCCCTCAGGTATGGTTATTCGCCCGCGAAGACCGGCTTGCCGTCAGCCTTGATATCGGCCTTCCACGAGGCCTTGATCAGGTCGACGACGCTGTCGGGGATCGAGACGTAGTCGAGCGCCTTGGCGGTGTCCTTGCCGTCCTTGTAGGCCCAGGCAAAGAACTTCAGCGCTTCGCCGGTGGCCGCGGCATCATCCGGAGCCTTGTGGATCAGCACCCAGGTCGAGGCTGCGATCGGCCAGGTGGCGTCGCCCGGCTCGTTGGTGATGATGACGTTGAAGTTCTTCGAGCCCTTGAAGTCGGCATTCGAAGCAGCCGCGCCAAAGGATTCGAGCGACGGCTCGACAACCTTGCCGGCGGCATTCAGCATCTTGGAGTAGGACAACTTGTTCTGCTTGGCGTAGGCGTATTCGACGTAGCCGATGCCGCCGTCGGTCTGCTTGACGGTGTTGGCAACGCCTTCGCTGCCCTTGGCGCCGACGCCGACCGGCCATTCGACAGCGGTGTCCGAACCAACCTTCGACTTCCAGTCAGGCGACAGCTTGACCAGGTAGTCGGTGAAATTGAAGGTCGTGCCCGAGCCGTCCGAACGGTGGACGACGGCGATGGCGGTGGACGGCAGGGTGAGGGTCGGGTTCAGCGCCTTGATCGCGGCGTCGTCCCAGGTGGTGATGGCGCCGAGGTAGATCTGTGCGATCGTCTTGCCGTCAAGGACGAGTTCGCCCGGCTTGACGCCGGAGAGGTTGACGATCGGCACGATGCCGCCCATCACCATCGGGAACTGCACGAGGCCGTTCTTCTCGAGGTCGGCATCGGACATCGGCTTGTCGGTGGCGCCGAAGGTCACGGTCTTGGCGATGACCTGCTTGATGCCGCCGCCGGAACCGATCGACTGGTAGTTGAGGCCGATGCCGGTGTCCTTCTTGTAGGTGTCGGCCCACTTGGCGAACACCGGATAGATGAAGGTCGAGCCGGCGCCGGAAAGATCCGCGGCCATTGCTGCAGAGAGGGTGAGGGTAGACGCCGCAGCCATTGCAATCGCAACAGCCGCCGAGCGGATGAAATGTCTCATGTGGCCTGCTCCTGTTCGGAAGATGGTCTCTCGGCGCCATTCCTTTCAGCGCCCGCTGAGGCCAATAGCCTTCGATTATTACAGTCGCATGACAGTTTCATGTCACCCCGGTAACGCCGCATGGCGGCACCGGAAACGAACGCCGTCGGCTCTTCCGGACAGAAGCGGAGTTTGTCCCGGGAATCATGGGCTTGCGCGTTTTTCAGTCGATATTCGCCACCAGCGCGGCGGCGTCCGCCCTGACAAAGAAAATCCGGGCGGGAGCGCGTTGCATTCGGCCAGAGGATGTCTTGGCCGAGCCGTCGCCGAAAACAGGTCCGTTGGGGTAGATTGACGCTGTTCCATGCCGGCGGTCGCTGCTCCCGCCCGTAACTGAGGAGCGGAACTCGAATACAGATATTGTCCCGGCTGGACCTTAGCTTTGATATGGCGCGATCGCACCATAGCCTTTCGCACAAGAGCAGCGCCCGAATCTCGATCGAAACCAATACTATCAGTTTCGGCGATGGTCTTCCGTTCGGTAACAACCGTACACAACGACCCCATCGCGTCCTGTAAGGGATCTCGCTGACGCCGCGTCGTGCGGGGCCGGCTAGCCGACGTCACGCCGGCGTTCGTTGCCCGACCCCACCCAGCGTTCGACTTTTTCCAGCAGGGCGCGCGGGCTGATCGGCTTGGGCAGGTAATCGTCCATGCCCGCCTCCAGGCAGCGTTCGCGATCGCCCTTCAAGGCGTGCGCGGTGACCCCAACGATCGGGATGTGCGTGCCGTTGTCTTCCTCCAGCCGGCGAATGGCGGCCGTTGCCTCGAGGCCGTTCATCTCGGGCATCGAGACGTCCATCAGGATCATCCGCGGATTGAGCCTGCCATAGGCGTCGAGCGCCTTGCGGCCATTGCCGACGATTTCGAAGCCGTAGCCGGTCTCGCCGAGAATCTGGGTGAACACCATCTGGTTCACCTCGTTGTCCTCGGCGACGAGGATGTCCAGACGGCGCTCGTCACCTGGCGCCGCGCGCAGACGGGGACGAATTGGCGGCGGTTGCAGCAGCGCCCGCCCCGACACCGCGACAAGCGGCGGCTCCATCACGCCGATGCCAGCCGCCCCATTCGAGACCGGCATGCCGATGCCTGTTGTCGTATGACGATGGCGCTGGATGGTGGCGACCAGCGTTTCCAGAAGCACGGAGGAACGCGCCGGCTTGATCAGTTGGGCATCGATACCGAGATCGCGATAGCTGGTGTTGGCCAGGGACTGGTCGACGGAGGTCAGCATGACGATCGGCGTCTCAGCGAGCCCGGCGGTGTTGCGCACGATGCGCGCCATCTCGGCGCCGCTCATGCCCGGCATCTGGTAGTCGAGCACGACACAGTCGACAGGCACGCCATAAGCGGCCGCGGCGATGAGCACTTTCAGCCCCTCCGCGCCACTTTCGGCCGCGCAGGAATCGAATGTCCACGAGGCCATCTGCTCGATCAGGATCGCACGGTTGACCGCATTGTCATCGACGATCAGCACGCGTGCTCCGGTGACATCCACCGGCATGATCCGCTCCGCTGTCGATTGCCCGGCTCTCGGCAACGTCACCGTGAACCAGAAGGTGGAACCCTTGCCTTCGGCGCTTTCGACGCCGATGTCGCCACCCATGAGATCGACCAGCCGCGACGTGATGGCGAGGCCAAGCCCGGTGCCTTCATGCCGCCTGGTCGACGAGGTGTCGACCTGACTGAATTTTTCGAAGACGAGTTGCAGCTTTTCCTCGGGAATGCCGATGCCCGTATCAGTGACGGCGATGGTCAGCTTGGTTCCCGTCGGAACCCTTTCGCCGGTCACGTCGACCAGGACGTACCCTTCGTCGGTGAATTTGACCGCATTGCCGAGCAAATTGGTGACGATCTGCCGGATGCGGCCGACATCGCCGATGAAGAGGCTGCCAAGGCCGGGCTCGATGCGCACGATGAGCTCGAGGTCCTTCTCCTTGGCCCGCGTCGACACCAGCGTCGCCACGTCCTCGATTGCCTCGGCAAGGTTGAAGGGTGCCGGATCGAGCACGAGTTGGCCGGCGTCGATCTTGGAGAAATCGAGGATGTCGTTGATGATGGTGAGCAGGGCATTGCCCGACTTCACGATGATGTCGGTAAACGTCTTCTGCTTCGGGTCGAGGTCTGACTTGGCAAGCAGTTCCGCCATGCCGAGCACGCCATTCATCGGCGTGCGGATCTCATGGCTCATATTGGCGAGGAATTCCGACTTGGCCCGGTCGGCAAGCACGGCCCGCTGCCGCGCCTCGCGCAATTCGGCCTCGCGCTGCTTCAGCTCGGTGATGTCGGTGGTGGAGCCGATCAGATAGAGCGAGCCGTCGGAGGCGATCATCGCGCCCTTGCGCGCGAACTGGTGGCGGACGCTGCCATCGGCAAGCGTCACGGTTTCCTCCACCTCCTGGGTTTCCCCGGTGCGCAGCACGGCCAGGTCGCCGCTGACGAAGGCCTCCCCGTCCGCCCCGAAAATCTCGATGTCGGTCTTGCCGATCGCCTCTTCCTGGCTGAAGCCGGTGAGATCGCACCACCCCTTGTTGACGTAGAATTGCCTAAGGTCGGAGCGCTTGGCGTAGATCGACACCGGCACATTGTCGATGAGGCTGCGAAACACCTCGTTCTCGCGCATGCTTTCTTCCAGCGCGCGCTCGCGCGCCTTGACCTCGGTGATGTCGGTGCTCGAGCCGACCAGATGCACGGATCCGTCGATCGCCACCAGGCGGCTCTTGCGGGTCATCAATTGCCGCACGGTGCCGTCGCGATGGGTGACGGGCTCCTCGACTTCCCTGACCTGTCCGGTAGCGGCGACTTCGCTGTCATCGTTGCTGTAGCTTTCGGCATCCTCGGCGCCGAACAGCTGGCGGTCCGTGCGGCCGATGGCGTCTTCCTTGGCAAGGCCGGTCATGGCGCACCAGGCCTTGTTGACGAACTCGATGCTCAGATCCTGCGCCTTGATGAAGGCTGCCACCGGCAGTTCGTCCATGACATGCCGGAACAGGTCGATCTGGCGCATCGAGTCGCGCAAGGCCTCCTCGCGGCTCTTGATGTCGGTAATATCGACGCGCACGCCGATGAACGTGCCATCCTCGGTGCGCATGTCATAGACCTGGTGCCAACGACCATCGGGATTGACGCGTTCGAAGGATGCGCTGGGCAAGCGGCACCGCTCGACAATCCCATCAGCCCAACGATCGGGATCCCCATCGTAGAGCTTGTCCAGTTCCGGGTCCCCGCTTTGACGGAAATACCCGGCCGAATGGCCGTATGCCAATGCCTCGCGGAAGGTGCGGCCCGGCTGCCATACAGGCTTCAGCTCCGGAATTGCATCCTGCATCTTGTGGTTGGCGAAGACGAAATTGTCATCGCGGTCGTAGATGATCACCCCGGCCGGCAGCGATTCCAGCACGGTGGCAAGATGCTTGCGCGCATCTTCGGCTTCGGTCTCACGGCGCTTCATGTCGGATATGTCGAAGAGGAAACCGGCGACGTAGTTGCGGCCGCTGGCCATGCCGACACGGCTCTTCCTGACGATGCGCGAGCGGCTGGCGCCATTGAGTTCGAAACTTTCCTCCACTTCATAGGGCCGGCCAGTCGCCAGGACTTCCTTTTCGCTTCGTTCGAAAAGCGCCACTTCATGCGGAGAAAGAAAATTGTCGCCGGGTTTGCCCAGCATTGCCTGCGGTGTCTGGCCGAACAGCGCAGAGAACGCCTCATTGACGAACACGAAGCGCAGATTTTCATCCTTGACGAAGACCGGGTCCTTGACGGCGTTGATCACTGCTTCCGCCAGCCGTGCTTTCTCCAATGCGTCAGCAAGCTCGGCCTCGCGGTCCTTCATGTCGGTCACATCGACATAGGAGATGAGCCGTTTGCCACCGGCAAGCGGCGCCACGGATGAGATCAGTGTGCGGCCGTCACTGCGTGGCAGCTGCCTCGATCCGCCTACACCGGCCCTGATTTCCGCCTCGCGCTCGGCAACGTGCCGCAGCCATGCATCGTCGTTGGCCCCATAGGGGTCGATGTCTCGGCTGGCTTCCATCAGGTCGCGGAAGCTGCAACCAACCTCCACGCGCCGGGCGTCGATCTCCCAGAAGTCGTAGAAGGCGCGATTGATGACTTCCGCGCGCAGGTCCGCGTCGACGACGACGATGCCGATCGGCATCGAGTCGACCATGGCGTCAAGGTTTGTAAAGGGTTTCCGCGCCTGCTCCATCTCGTCGAACGCCCCGGCCAACGCCGTGACATTGCGACCGACACCTCGATAGCCGGCAAACTTCCCGTCGGCATCGAATTGAGGAAAGCCGGTGATCGAAACCCAGCGGCAGTCCCTGCCGCCACCCTTCAGCTCGTAGACGAAATCGCGAAAGGGCCTGCGCGCCTGCAGGTCTTCCAGATGCGTTGCCGCAGCGCGACTACCGTTCAGCACCTGCTTGAGGAAGTCGAAGCGGAACCGGCCAAGCACCGCCGCGGGGGCGATGCCGGTTGCCTCCTGGTAATTGTCCGAAAGCCAGGAGAAACGCAGCTCTGCGTCGGTCTCCCATATCCAGTCAGAACCTGCGTCGACGAGAGCGCGGAGCGCTTCCACCGTATCCAGGTATCCAGCCGATGACGGCATGTCGTCACCACACGCGGCCACTTTACCGGGCTCGCGCTTGTTGCGCGCCCCAAATTTTTCGTCCGCTTCAGCCATGCCGTCCCACCCCGAAAATCAGGTCGAACCCTCCCCCGAGGTTCGTTCGCGGAATGTGCCTCAGAAGCATTAACGATCGGCTAACCTTAACAAATCGCCACCAGCCGATCGCTGCCCATTCGAATTCGACCTTTGCCTGCGCCATTCCGCCGGTTGTCGGCGATATGCAAGCCGCGTTATAAGCCCAGCAGGGGTGTACATATGTTTGAGCGGATTCTGCCTTTTTTCCTGGGGCTGGCGTTACTTTTCAGCGGCGGTTGCGCGCGTAGCTATGACGGTACGGTGATCATTCCCAAGCCGCTTGATGCGAGACGGTTCTTTGACAAGGTGCCACCGCGCACGCCGCAGCCGCTCATCGAACCCAGCGTGTTTCCGGTCGCGCCGCAGGAACCACGAAGCTTCGAACCGCGCCGTGCCACACACCACAAGGCGGCCACGAGACGCGTGTCGAGGCTCTCCAGCCCTCCGCTCTCTTCTTCCAAGCCGGAAAAGCCCCTTACCTGCAGGAACGTCAGCGAGCCGGGCCAGCGGTACCGTATGGTCTGCGAATAACGGTTTCCGTGCGTCAACCGGCTCAGAGCGTCGCGGCGCCTTTCCTCGGTTCTTTGGCACCAAGCTTTTCCAGCGCAAAGCGAACCTGACGCAGTTCGTCCTGCCAGCCGTCATCGTCTCCCATCGAGCTTTCCGAAGCTGCCCGCTGCAGCCCGCGTGCCTCGGACTCTATGCCCCGAAGTTCCGCGATTTTCTGTTCGGTGGACAGAGAGCCGTCCTCGACAATCTCATGCACCCTCATTTCCCTGAACGTGGCCATGGCAGCTGCTCCCGGTTGATCGCCATTCACAACGCCGCGATTGCCCGGGCGTTCCGGACAGGGGTTTCGAGAACGAACCTTGACCAAACCGGCGTGCAACCTTTGCCTCCTTTCCGCGTTGAGGGGGTGGGAAGGAGAACCCACATGTCGATCCACTTCACGGTATCGGGTCTGACCAGAAACCTTTTTCATTCGCTCGGGCTGGACAATCAGCGCGCGCCAAGGCCCCTCAATCCCGAGCAAAGCCTGTTGCTGGAATGCTATCTGGCGGGTCAAATCCCTGAGTCGGCCTGGAACGACTATGTCTTCGAGACGCCGGAACTGGCGCGGCATGTCAATGCCAGACGCAGCCAGCACTGACTGGGAGCGCAAGCAGGACTTTCGCACTCATTTGAACTCGGGCGACGCTGCCTGGGCTTTCATTCAATCTGGACGATTTGAGCCGGCGCGATCTTCCGGGATTATCGCAACCGGTCCAATGTGATTATTGTTTGGCCCGGAACTGCAACGTAAACACCGTGCCCGCGATTCCCTTGGCCAGTGTCGGGGAAAAGGTTAGCGGCAGGCATTGCGCCAACGCTGAGGTCGCGGCATCCACGAAGAATTTCCGCGCCTTTGCATCGCCTTCGACATGGATGGCGGTTGGCCGCGGCGGTCCGATCAACGTGCCGTCGCGTTTGAAGCTGAAACTCAATGTGACGGTGGAATTCTTGACATCGGACGGCGGGTTCCAGCAGGCGCGGATCGCGGCCCCGACGTCATCCATGGTGTTGAGCGTGGCGGCTTTCGACTGACCGGCTGTTCCCGCGACGATCGAAATCGCCATGATCAGGGTTACAGAAGCTCGCATTGCAAAATGCCCTCGCCAAAGCACGCCGTGATGTCAGGACATTTATGGTAGAGCAGGCGGTGGCGATGACAATATGTCTCGTCGCCACGTTTCCGTGCAGGCCCCCGTCGCCCTGCCAGCGCAATCGGTGGCTGGTTGACGAGCGGTCGGGCCTGGAAAGCAAAAGGCCGGCACAAGGCCGACCTTTCATTCCACTTCGCCATTCGCGCCAGTACATCCGTGGTCGCGGGCTGAAAGTGGATCACCAGCCCAGTAAACAGGGGAATGGTTAACGAAACCTTAATTTCGCGACGATCGTCATGGTTGATCAGCCCGACTGCGGTATCTCGCCACGGAACCCTACTGCGGCTGCTTTTCGTTTTCAGCGGCGCGGAAACCGGAGGCGGTTGCGTCAGACTCGCAGATATAGGCGCCTTGTTTCGTATTCCCGTAATTCCTGCTGCCCGCGAAGTGGAAAATCTTCGACTTCAGGTTCACCCACACCACCGTCCCGGCCGGACAACGGGCCTTCGCCTGGGCTTCCGTCGCGAACTGGTTGGCGCCGGTCGGCGTACCGGCCACTGATGGTGCCGGCACGGTCTTGGTCCGCGCCGAGGAAGGCTTGGTCGTCGTGGTGGCCGGTGCCGTCGTGGTGGCCGGCGCGGGCATCGGGGCTGCGGTTGTGCTCTTGTCCCCGGGGATCACTTCGGTTCCGGCGCGGCAGGCGGCGACGAAATCCTTCTTGGTCTCGCCGGATTTCTTGATAGCGTCCTTGTTGGCCGCATACTCCGCGTCGCAAGCCTTTGCCGTCTTCACGTTCCCGGTCGCAGCGCTGTTGGTAGATGCTGGCGCGGTATTCTTGGCAGGAGCGGTCGTGGTGGCCGGCGCGGCGGCGCCAGACGTCGTATCGGTACCGGCGCGGCACGCAGCGATGAAATCCGCCTTCTTCTGGCCGGAGGCCTGAATGGCCGGTTTGTTGGCGGCGTACTCGGCATTGCATTCCTTGGCGGTCTTGGTGGCAGCCATTACGGCACTCGGCGCGAACGCCATCATGACCGCAACAGCAGCGATCGAAAGCATGGGGGCAAACTGCACTCGCATCGCAAACTCTTCCTTCCTCTTGTGAAGGGTCACCCTGGGGATACCGCTCCACGACATTGCTGACCAAGACCGTGGCGCTTGCTGCCAGGCAACACCATGGCAGCAGGCGCCGGGTTCGGAGCCCGATCAAACCGTGCCAAAGCTCGGACGATCAGCCGCTCGCCGTCGTTATAGCCGCCGGGCTTGGGGGCAGCGACTTACGGATTCGTAAGGTATCCGGACCATGGCGGCCTGCGGAGCGCCGTCGGCGCTTGAGGAGCCTGGGGAGAGCTTCTTCAAATGCATGTCGCCCACTGCCGTGACGGGTGCGGTTCAGCCATTGTGCCGGTTCGTCGTCTCCGCTTAATGTTCGACTGGGGTGAAGGGGAACGCGAATGCACAACGAGAGCGGGAAACTGGCCGCGTCGATCGGATCGACAGCCGAAGAAAACGCCCTGATATTCCGGCCCTGATGGTTGACGGACCAATGGGCGCCGATCATTTCGGCTACGTCGCGTTCGGGCAAGACGAGATCTTTGCCGTTGGGGCGCTTTTCAGCGCATTGCGGCTTTTGCATTACTGTCCGGGCGCCAATATCAAAGTCCTCACTGACAGGCCTCATATTTTTGATGGCTATCCAATCGATACCGTTAGCCTGACCCCAGAGCGGATGGCCGAGATGTCCTTTGGCGGCAGGTACAAATTCGGGATAAAAGCCGCTGGCATCATTGAACTGCTGAACCGGTCGGACCGATTGTTTTTCATGGACACCGACGTCTACCCGGTAGGCGACATCTCGAAATGCTTCGACCAGATTTCCGCATCGCGATCGATAATGTGGCGTCGTGAAGGGCGCCCCAAGAAGTCGTTCCAGGCACTCAACGGACAAGGCATCGCACTCGACGGCCACATCCTGACCGGAAACGAGACAATGTGGGCCAGTGCGGTGCTCGGGATCCATCGTGACAATGTCTCGAGACTGGTCCACGCATACGCCACTGTTGAGCAGATGATCGGCATTGTGCGGGCGCATACTTCCGAACAATTCTGCGTGGGGATTGCGTTGTCGAGCGACGGCCGCAAGATTATCCGTCACCGGCTCCCGCTGCACAACTACAGCACCAAGGGCAAGAAGCTGTTCGCACGTCAGCGGATCAAATCGTTTTTCGATGCCAATAGCCACCTGACTGTTAGCCAGCAGATCGACAATGCCTCGAAATACCGCGTTTGGCGGACGCCAATCGATGTGTGGGATCAGCGGCATATATGGTCGTTCGGGTGGGCCGACAGGCTTCTAGGCCGCAAGGCGCAACGATAGATATACCGATTTCGGCGGCAAGCCCGACGGTGTGTGGGCGGGATCGTTCGACAGGCCTTGGAAATGGCGCAAGCGGGCGGCGGTCCAATAGAGCCCGCTGCCAGCGGGGGGGCTTGGGGTCGGCAACGGGCTCTTTTTGGGCGGCGAGGAAATACGCAACACACTCGCACGGGTGATCATGGTCAGGGCGTGTGATTGAGACCTTAACCGGGTCCGGACAATTTTACCGATCGCGGCGAAGCTGTGGATAAACCACTCGGGAACGCCGCCATCGTAATGACGATCGAGGCCGAGACCGTGCTTATCAGGCGTAGTGTTCAAGTATCGCAGCGCGGTTGTCGAAACATAGCGACAATGAAGCTGAGGATCGCTTCCGAAGACCGCTAAAATATGCCATCAATACGCCCTGCTCCGTTGAAGAGAATGACTCCAAATGGAGTGTCAACGCAACAGAAGCGCGGCAAGAAACCCACCGCTTCTTATTAATATATCCTCAATCATAATTGGGTGCCTCATGGCGAATGTTGAATACGTTCCCGGAACACTAGTCCCGACTGACCTTGTGCCGCTGATCGGCCTCTTCGTGGTTCGCTTCAGCGCGATGGAAGGGGAAATGAACCAACTTATTTGGCACGTGGCGGGATTGGACGAGACAACCGGACGAGCTTTTACAGCTAGCATTTTGAACTATCGCCCCCGCGCTACACTTCTAGAATGGCTGTCACCTCGGGTAGCGGAGATAGATCGCGCAAAGATCAAGACGCTTGCTCATGAGTTTATGAGGGTCGCTGACTACCGGCATCGAGTCGTTCACGATGAAGTTGGCTGGTATAGCCCCTCCACAGAAGCTGTAGGCGTCTGGCGGGCGGAAACTTGGCTGACGCCCAAAAAAAACACAGAGGTCTCACAAAAAGCACTCGCTTACTATTCAGCGCTTTCGTGGGAGGTCCAAGCCAGAATGCAACAGTACCGCGTCAAAAATCCAAGGTGGTCCGACGACGCGCATTTTCCATGGCACGACAAACCTCTAGAGCCACCTCCGAAAACGACCGGTCGATAGCGAAACCAACACGGCCATCGATCCAACGCGACCGCTTTAGGCTTCAGACTGGCAGATAGCCATTGGTGCGAAGATATTCCGTCAGAATTTGGCGGATGGCGTCGGATGGCGGCTTCGGCTTATCAGCGATGAAGGTTTCGATGGCGAGCCGAATATCATCACGAAGACGACCATCAATGCGAGGAGTTTGACCGGTTGCCGTCATCGTTGACCGAACCGGAACTGAGTTCGATGGTTCGTGAAGATCTCGACACTCGTCGCGTCAATCTGCATTGTTGTGAGTTTGCGCCAGATGCCACTTACCCACAAGCTCGGACTGGCCACCCGCTTTAACCTTACTAAGGAACTTCAAATAAAAACATCCATTCGAAAAATGTCTCCTGCCGAAAACGTCATCATATTCAGCTCTAAATATCAGATATATTCTCTTTTCTCCTTCCATCACCTCTTTCAGCAATTCAGGCGTAACTGCCTCGGCCGTACCTGCTTTCCCAAAGGCTGTTACTCCACTCTGCATGGTGTTAGGCGCGATTAGCTGTCCGACTGCGGGGACTATTATCGCTGGGCCGCTGAATTTGATGGGGTGTTCCCGTATCTCGCAGATCGCAACGTAGGCCACTCTATTCGCCGGAGACGCCCCGTTGTTTTTATAGCCAAATTCCACCTCGATAGGCTTCCCCGCTGTGATTTCCCTAATTATGAGGTTTGTCGGGCTGGAGATATCCACGCCAATGTATGCCCGAACTTCGGCCTCCCCGATCTCTCGCGTATCCTTTATAGCTGTTCGGGTGTGAACGAGGGAGCGGTAGAGGGCATAAAGGCCCAAAATGCTGACGCCCAAGCCTACGGCGGAAAGTATGACCGTCAGCATCGACCAGTAGGCCATGTCTTGTTGGGCCTTCAAGTCCTGCCTGGCACGATCTTGCAATTGATAGGATTTAATAGCTTCGAAAAGGCAGTCGGAGAAAGCTGGATTGACCGGGGCTACCGTTTGGCATTTCTGCATTATTTCGTTGGCAGCCTCACGTTCGTGCTGTTCTGCTTGTTGTTGATATTCGATATAGGCCTTACCGCCCAAATTATATTGCTGCCATACGCCAAGACCGCCAGAAATAATGAGGTAAGCTACCGTTAAAGCGACACCTAAAGATGCAAAATGCCTGAGCAAATTCATTTCGCCTCTGAAATGTATTCGAGGACCAACCGACCCTTGTGGGTCACTAGTGCGTATCCGAAAAGGTTCTGAGAGGGGCCCGTCGACCATTCGTGAATGGCCGTCATTGATTCCGATCGCTGTTCAACAAGTCCTAGGCTAACCATGTCGGCCAACAATATTTCATTTGTCTGAATGTCGAGCCCATCTATGAATCTGTCTTCGCCGTTGATGGGGAGTGTACGCGTCGGTGACTTCATTCCATCTGGCGACGGCATGAAATGGACGCCAATCATTTTTACACGTTCCCACGGAACATGATGGTCTGTCGCATTTTCTAGATTGGCTATTTCCTTCAACATTGAGATGTGGCCATCCGTCAGCCGGTCCAACATCGAGAATACCAAAGCTGTGAGATTCACATTCTGGGGCGAATAGAAAATTCCACTCACGGTTGCGTTCCGTAAGGCCTCAAGTTTCTCTTGTCCAAACGAGCGAGAGGCGATGTTCATAGCATGGGACAAAAGGGCCGGCGCGGGTTCCCGCTGCAAAGCAATCTCAATATCCTGACGCTCAAAAAGCGCGTCCACTTTTTTTGCCAACTCGACCACAAAGCGATCCCGGATCGGGGAATACGCCACCTGCAAACCACGCAATCGCCGGCCCCAACGTAGGGATGCAATTCAACAGCATCATGGCTACGCTGTAGACCGGCTCGTGGATACTGGCCAACTGCTTAGCGCGATCGGTCTTTTCGGCTTCCGTCATTGAGCATGCCTCCCAGGCTGAGAAACCGATAGGAGGCGGTCGTACGACGGTCAATTGGCTGTAGCGGCCCGTCCGTTCGGCACTGTACGTAGCCGTTTATTTGACTGATATTCGATAGCGCCGGGGAAATGCAGCCTAACTTAGATTTTCTTGGTACGCCCAAGGGGAATCGAACCCCTGTTCCCGCCGTGAGAGGGCGGTGTCCTGACCGCTAGACGATGGGCGCGTTCAAGAACCGGCGATATAGGCTGACGGATTGGAAAAAGCAACTGGGCTTCCGACAGCTTTATCACATCGGCGCCGGACCGATGGAAAGTCTATCGTTTCGGCTCGATCAGGTCCCAGAGATTTCCATGGAGATCGGCGAAAACCGCCACCGTGCCATAGACTTCATGACGTGGTGCTTCACGGAACTCGACGCCCTTTTCGAGCATCGTCGCATGGTCGCGGGCAAAATCGTCGGTTTCGAGGAACAGGAACACGCGACCGCCGGTCTGATTGCCGATGCTTTTCCTCTGGGCGTCATCGGAAGCCTCGGCCAGCAACAGCCTTGCGCCGTGCCCGCCTGCCGGCGCGATCGTCACCCAGCGTTTGCCGTCACCAAGGTCCACGTCCTCGGCGAGCACGAACCCCAGCCTGTCGACATACCAGGCGATCGCCTCGTCATAATCCGCGACGACAACGGCGACGGTGGCGACACGGCGATTGCCCGCGAACCCGGTCATCCGTTGTTGCCCATCATTTGTTGCGACCCATTATTTGTTGCGGATTGCAAATCGGCCGACGATGCGGCGCTCGGCGACGTCATAGACGAAGATCACGCGGCTGCCGTCGGCAAGTTCGGCATCTATGGACAGGCGGTTGCCTGAGAGCGACTGGCTGATCACCTTGGCGCCGACGGGCAGTACGATATCGCCGCTGACCGGCTCACCTGCGGGCGCCTGGAAATCGCCGGCCGGCTGCACGGCGGGTGGTGCGTTGCGCGCTTTGTAGACAAGGGCCCCGATCACCACCATAAGGGCGAGGAACAGAATGCCGAGATTGATGACGATGAAGCGGACGAGTTTCTTCCGCACCTTTTCGACCTCGGGGTCGAGGGGCTTCTCTTCGTCTTCCTCGACAAGTGGCCTGGCCATGGCAGAATTCCGGAATGTTATCGATGAGCGCTCATAACGAAGAGACCCAGAAATTCATAGAGGCCGCGCCGACCGTGCTGGAAGCGGGCGCCGATGCCGCGGGACAGCGCCTCGACCAATGGCTGGCCGCCAAGCTTGGCCCGGACATGTCGCGCAGCCGGGTGCAGATGCTGATCAAGCAAGGCGCGGTCAGGGTCGACGGCAAGCCTGTCGACGAAACCAAGCGCAAGATGATCGCCGGCGAGAGCGTGTCGGTCGCCATGCCGGAGCCGGAACCGGCCGAACCGCAGGGCGAGGACATCACCCTCGATGTGCTCTACGAAGACGACGAGTTGATCGTCATCAACAAGCCGGCCGGGCTTGTCGTGCATCCAGGCGCCGGCAACTGGACGGGAACGCTGGTCAACGCGCTGATCCATCACTGCGGCGACAGCCTTTCAGGCATCGGCGGCGTGCGGCGGCCAGGCATCGTCCACCGCCTCGACAAGGAGACCAGCGGCGTCATGGTCGTGGCCAAGACCGATCGCGCCCACAAGGCGCTGTCCGAAGCCTTCGCCGATCATGGCCGGACCGGCGATCTCGAGCGCGCCTATCTGGCGCTGGTCTGGGGCATACCGCAGAGGCCGACGGGAACGGTGGACGCGCCGCTAGGCCGCGCCGCCGACCGCGTGCGCCGCGCCGTGGTGCCGGAAGGCCGCGACGACGCCCGCCACGCCATTACCCATTTTACCGTGGTGGAGCGCTTTGGCGAGAAACAGCAGGAATTCGCCACGGCAAGCCTCGTCGAATGCCGGCTAGAGACTGGACGCACCCACCAGATCCGCGTTCACATGGCCCATATCGGCCATCCCGTCGTTGGCGATCCCGATTATGGCCAGGCCTTCCGCACCAAGGTCAACCGGCTGCCCGAACCGCTGAAAAGCGAGGTCAAGGCATTCCCGCGGCAAGCTTTGCATGCCCGCCTCCTTGCATTTCGCCATCCCGCTACCCATCTCACGATGAGGTTCGAGGCACCTATACCGAGGGACATGGAGGCACTCGTGGTTGGCTTTCGCAAGCTCTGAACCTGCCATCAAAAAACCTGACTGGCATTGTTCACTTCAGCGTGACACACTGTTTCGTGTTGAACAAATGCCTGTATTTTCTGGTTTTGTTCCTGTATAAATCGGTTGTCGCGGGCGAGCCTTCTGGTGCTCGCGTCACATGCCCGCCGCGTTTCGGGGGCATCACTCCAATAGAGAGGGGGCGCTATCATGGCCCAGTCACTACCCAGTATCGTTTCCGGCGAAGGCGGCCTCAGCCGCTACCTGGAAGAAATCCGCCGCTTTCCGATGCTTCAGCCGCAGGAAGAGTACATGCTCGCCAAGCGTTATGCCGAGCATGAAGACACCTCCGCCGCGCACAAGCTAGTCACCAGCCACCTTCGGCTCGTCGCCAAGATCGCCATGGGCTATCGCGGCTACGGCCTGCCGATCGGCGAAGTGATTTCGGAAGGCAATGTCGGCCTGATGCAGGCCGTCAAGAAATTCGAACCCGAGCGTGGCTTCCGCCTCGCGACCTATGCCATGTGGTGGATCAAGGCCTCGATCCAGGAGTACATCCTGCGCTCGTGGAGCCTGGTCAAGATGGGCACGACCGCCAACCAGAAGCGCCTGTTCTTCAACCTGCGCAAGGTGAAGGGCAAGATCCAGGCGCTGGACGACGGCGACCTCAAGCCCGATCAGATCACCGAGATCGCCACCCGCCTCAACGTGTCGGAAGCGGAAGTCGTGTCGATGAACCGTCGCCTGTCCGGCGACGCCTCGCTCAACGCCCCGATCCGGGCAAGCGAAGGCGAATCCGGCGAATGGCAGGACTGGCTGGTCGATGACCACGAAAGCCAGGAAGACATGCTGATCGAGCAGGACGAGCTGGAAAACCGGCGCGGCATGCTGTCGGGCGCCCTTGCGGTGCTCAACGATCGCGAGCGGCGCATCTTCGAGGCACGTCGCCTCGCCGAGGAGCCGCTGACGCTGGAAGAACTGTCGGCGGAGTTCGACATCAGCCGCGAGCGCGTGCGCCAGATCGAGGTGCGCGCCTTCGAGAAGGTGCAGGACGCGGTCAAGGCCGCCGCCAAGCGCCAGATGCAGGCACTGCGGACCATCGAGGCACAGCCGGCGGCGTAAAGCGACGGCAACGAAATACAACAGCGGCGTCAGGAAACTGGCGCCGCTTTTTTTGTGAGTTCGGCCTTCGCGATTGGCGTTTTCTCGCCCCCGCCAAAAACGCAGGGCAATCGCATATGGTGTTCCCCCTCTCCGTCTCGGCTACGCCGAGCCACCTTGTATCTACACGAGAGAGATTTCGTGGGATTGAAGCGATTGAGCCAAGGTCCGGGCGGCCGCCCGGACCTTGGCTTGGCGAAGTCGCCCGTACCACCTGAGGTTACAGCC